>CALQRR010000072.1 GCA_943333015.1 Chitinophaga pinensis
CGGGCAATGGGCAATTCAACTTCTTTACCAGCGGTCATAATCAAATCGGCAAACTCATCAACTACCAAAACAATGTATGGCATGAAATGATGACCATTTTTCGGATTGAGTTTACGGCTTAGGAATTTTGCATTGTATTCCTTGATGTTCCTTACCATGGCCATTTTCAACAACTCATAGCGCTGATCCATCAGAATACACAGTGAGTTGAGCGTTGCTACTACTTTTTTAGTATCGGTAATGATGGCATCTTCACCTCCGGGTAGCTTCGCTAAAAAGTGTCGTTCGATTTTATTGAAAAGCGTTAGTTCCACTTTCTTGGGATCGACCAATACAAATTTGATTTGAGAAGGGTGCTTTTTGTAAAGCAAAGAAACGAGGATAGCATTCAACCCAACGGATTTACCCTGACCGGTTGCACCTGCCATCAGCAAGTGTGGCATTTTTGCAAGATCGGCAACAAAGTTCTCGTTCGAGATTGTTTTCCCCAATGCAATAGGCAAATCCATCGTGGTATTGATGAATTTCTCACTTGCCAGCAATGTGCGCATGGCAACTATTTCAGGATTCTGATTCGGAACCTCGATTCCAATGGTTCCTTTACCCGGCATCGGAGCAATGATCCGGATACCTAGAGCAGAGAGACTCAAGGCAATATCGTCTTCCAGATTTTTAATTTTTGAAATCCGAACACCTGCAGCAGGTACTATTTCATATAACGTAACGGTTGGCCCGATGCTGGCACTGATACGAGCAATCTCAATGTTGTAATTCTTTAATGTCTCAATAATCCGATTGCTGTTTGCCTCCAGCTCTGACTTGTCGACCTTGGCTTTCCCCTGTCCATAGTTCTCTAATAAATCGAGTTCCGGATACCGGTAGGATGAAAGGTCTAATGTTGGATCATAATCGCCTAATTCGAATTCTCCGTTTTCGGCCAATACTTCACTCAGATTCATCCGGGCTTTGTCCTCTTCACTTAGCTCTTTCTCCTCGGGTTCTATATGAACAACTGGTTCTGGAGTGATTGCTTCAGGTTCTTCGTCTTCCACTCCTTCGATGGTAAGTTCAATACCGGAAGTTGGCATAACGGGTTGTTTCACCGAAGGCGTAACAGATAGTTCGAATGGCAAATCTTCAACAATGGAAGAATCATCATCCGAAATCATATCATCCGTATCATCCTCATCGACTTCTTCGCTGAGCTCCTCCTCCTGATCTCCAAAATGTCCGGAACCGGATGCAAAAGCTTCTTCAACAGCTTGCTCCGCCCGAGAAGCATTCATACCAGAGGCGGCCATTGCAGGTGCTGGATTGGAATCGTCGGATCTGTTGGTTAGCTTTTCAGGAAGCTTGAATTTCCAATTAAAAGCAAGCATACAGAATGTCATACCGGAGAAAAGCAAAATCAAACCAACGCCTGCTGAGCCCACTACGGAATTCAGATATCGGTCGAGATGATATCCAAATCCACCACTGAATAATAATTTTTCATCCGTAAAAAGGAAACCTGCACTCAGCGAAATATAAATTAAAGCAAAGAGGCTATAGGCAAACGTTTTTTTGATTGGAAGCAGCGTGACTGCAAAAAACATCCGAAATGCAACAATGAACAGGAAAAACGGAATGAGGAAAGAAGCGATCCCGAACCAGTTGTGAAAAAAGACAAAGGCAAATAAAGCACCGAATTTCCCCATGGTGTTTCCGACTTTCAATGTCGGATCCAGAATATAATCGCTCAGCGGGGCATCTTTGACCTTATCGTAATCGGCTTGCCAATGAAAAAGGTGGGAGACAAATGAAAACGTTAGGAACAATGAAAATAGCAAGAAGAAAAGTCCTGCAACACGGATAAAACGTTCGTCCTTTATGAACGCAAACCCTGCGATCCTCTTTGTATTCCTTTCCGGAACAGCCGTTTTGGGCTCCTTACGCACCTTCTTCTCAAGTGCAGGATCTTCCTCAGTTTCATGCTTTAAACGGTTGGCTTTTACAGACATTCGGTAATAGGGATAGCAGAGTTACAAACTTCGACCAGAACGGGCATAAAAAAAGCCTTCATGCGGAAGGCTTTTCTACAGTGTTTTCAACAGGTACTTAGCGGCCTCCTAAGGCTTTTTTTAATTCTTCAGGAGTCATTTTTCTATACTCAGCGGGTACAATAAACTGTTCATCCGATACAGCCTGTTTGACAATTTCTTTTGCTGTCAACTTCATATTCATTCCGCTTTGTTTGATATCAAATTCAAGAACAGAGCCGTCAATCTTATTCATCGGACCACTCACAAAATCATGATTAAAAGAAAGGTCTTTTGTAAACCACATTTCCATTTTGGTTACTTCTTTACTATCAGCAGTTATAGGCATTTCAACAACCGCCTTGGTGCAAAGATATCCGGCAATTTTTTTTTGCTCTTTGGTCACAGTCACCTTCGAGTCTTGTGCGATCCTCTTTTGATCAGGGGTGACTTCCTTGTTTTCGATGACATACTTCTGCCCCATGATGTCCATCAGGGTAACGGAACTTTTAGCATTTCCATCTGAAATAGTAACGTTCCGCATGCCCATCATCATGTTCATTTCCATACGTGACTTGCTTTTTTTGAAATAGGCGACCGATTCTTTGGGCAGCATGGCAGCCATTTGAGGATCCTTAAAGTCTGGAAACGAAATTTCGAAAACAATTTTCCCTTCGAAACTCTGAGCAACTAGAGATAATCCACCAAACAAAAGGAAACTAAGGAGCAGTAGTTTTTTCATAAAAAAGAAGCAAGAGATTTGAGCAAAAAATAAACAGGAGTTGTGCGATTCAAGAGTAACCCAATGTTTTGAGCATTGACTTATAACTCTGTTCTTTCCCGAAAATGTATGTGCTTAATTCTCCGTTTTCATCTTTATTAATAATGACGTGTTTAGGAGCAGGAATGAGACAGTGTTGAATACCGCCATAACCACCTAGAGATTCCTGATAAGCACCCGTGTGAAAAAAACCGATGTAGAGTGGATCTTCAGCAATCTCCTCTTCAGTTACACGCGGAAGGAATACTTGTGAAATATGAGCTTCTGCATTGTAATAGTCAAGACTATCGCAGGTGAGGCCACCTAAATTGACACGGGAATATTCTTTATCCCATTTGTTAATGGCAAGCAGGATAAAACGTTGGTTAATTCCCCATGTATCCGGCAAAGTGGTGATGAAGGACGAATCAATCATGTACCAGTTTTCTGTATCATTTTGTTGCTTTAGATCGATGATGGAGTATAATGGTGCACCACTTTCACCTACTGTGAACGAACCAAATTCCGTAAAAATATCTGGTTCATCAACACCTTGCTGATTACAGAATGTTTTGATTTGACGAATAATCTCCTCAATCATGTATTCGTAATCGAATTCAAATGCCAAAGAATTTTTGATTGGTAAACCACCTCCAATATTCAGTGAACGTAGGTTGGGGCAGATTTTCTTCAAATCACAGTATACCTGCAAACATTTCGAAAGCTCACTCCAATAATAAACGGTATCACGAATACCCGAATTGATAAAGAAATGGAGCATGTTCAATTCAAAGCGCTCATCATTTTCGATTTGCTCTTTGTAGAACTGCAGAATGTCTTTATAACGAATCCCTAGTCGTGAGCTATAAAACTCAAAACTCGGTTCTTCCTCGGAAGCAATACGAATTCCAATTTTGGTTTTAGTGGTAAGATGCTCTTTGTAATAATTTATTTCGCGTTTTGAATCCAGAATGGGAATCAGGTTTTCGAAACCATCCTGAATTAGCTCCACAATAAACTCCTGGTACATCGGACGTTTATATCCGTTACAGATAATGAATTTGTCCTTTGGCAGAAGTCCTTTTGCGTGCAATTCCTTGATTATAGGCATGTCATACGCAGAAGATGTTTCGATATGCGTCTCATTTTTCAGCACCTCTTCGAGCACAAACGAAAACTGGGAGCTTTTTGTACAATAACAATACACGTATTTCCCTTTGTAGTCGGCCTTTGCCATTCCCACATTAAACATTATTTTAGCCCGCTGAATCTGCTCACTGATCTTTGGCAGATAGGAGATTTTCAGTGGTGTACCATATTGATTGATCACGTCCATCAGAGGTATTCCATTGAAATACAGCTCACTATCTGCAACGTCAAACCCTGTTTGAGGAAACTCAAACGTTTGTCTGATCAAATCTTCGTACTTATTTTTCATTGTCATACCCTGGTGTGTGGAAACTAAAGATGAGATGTGCATTTACTCGCTTGCAAAAGTAAGTAACTTGCTTCAATGAGGATTAAAGTGATGTAACTAATTTACTTATATGAAAAAAGCCAAGCTTGTTTTACTCCGATCCGAATTAGGTGCAGGCACACGAGGAGCCAGCATGGGTGTTGATGCCCTCAAAATTGCTGCTATAGATCTGAAAAGTGACTACTTCCGAAAGTATGAAGAGGTTGAAATAAGTGATGAAAACTGGCTTCTGCTTGAGAATGTTAAGTTCAAGTATGCTAAGCGCATTCGAGGTATTATTAAGATCTATGAGCGCTTATCAAAATCTGTTTGCCGCATTATGAAGAAGCAAGCAGCATATCCAATTGTACTTTCTGGCGATCATAGTACTGCAGGAGGAACAATTGCAGGAATAAAAAATGCCTACCCAGATGATCGTCTTGGAGTGATTTGGATTGATGCCCACGCGGATTTACATTCCCCTTACACTACTCCATCCGGCAACATGCATGGAATGCCATTAGCGACTGCATTGGGAGAAGACAACCTAGACATGAAGAGCAATGACATTGATGATAAAACCATCGAATTGTGGAATAAGCTCAAGAATTCGGGTGGCATTACTCCCAAAATAGAATACCGTGACCTAGTATATATAGGTGTTCGTGATACAGAAGAGCAGGAAGATTATTTGATCGAGAAACATAAGGTTAAGAACATCTCTACCAAGGAATTGCGCACCCGCGGTGTGGAGGAAATTGTGGCTGAGGTTTTGGGGTATTTAGATCATTGCGACAGAATCTACATTTCATTTGATGTTGATAGTTTGGATCCTCGCATTTCAGTAGGAACCGGAACTCCTGTCCCCAATGGATTGCGTGCTAAGGAAGCGCGTGATTTGATGTCACAATTGGTAAAGAGTCCTAAAGTTTGTTGTTTTGAAATTGTTGAAATCAATCCAACACTTGATACTGAGAATTCCATGGCAGAAACTGCCTTTAAGATATTGGAAGCAGCAACAAATGCCGCATTGAACGATGAAGACTGAATCGAAAGAAGAATGGTTAAATAAACTTGCCCTTTCAGCAATAACTGAATTGTATGGTGATAAAGCGCATGGGGATTTGCTTGTTTTTCAAAAAACACGTAAAGAATTTCCCGGAGATATTACCCTAGTATGTTTTGGATTAACTCGTTTATCAGGTAAAAATCCAGCACAAACTGCCGAAGAAATTGGAGAACAACTCCTTAAGTTATCGAGCGATGTTGCACGATATAACGTAGCGAATGGCTTCCTTAACATTGAATTAACATTCAGGTACTGGACGAACTACATTCAGTCGGAAGCATCCAATGTAAACATCCCGGATACAGGAAAGAGCAAGGTGATGATTGAATATTCATCACCAAACACGAACAAACCACTTCATCTTGGACACATTCGGAATAACCTTTTAGGATTTTCAGTATCGAGAATCCAAGAGGCAGCAGGCCATCCAACGGTTAAGGTCAATCTGGTGAATGACCGCGGAATTCACATTTGCAAATCAATGCTGGCATGGAAACTAAGTGGCAAAGAAGAAACTCCAGAAAACACAGGTGTAAAGGGAGATCATTTGGTTGGCAAATACTACGTGGAATTTGACAAATCGCTGAAAGCTGAAGCGGCACCTATTCTGGCAGCGATTGAAGCAGAAGATTTTTCTGCACTCGATCAGGATGCTCAGGCAAAGGCTAAAGATTTTGTACAAAAAATAGCACTTGCAAAAGATTCTGCCAAGCAGAAAGAATTGTGGGACGATGTAAAAATGCTAGTCAACAATCAGACATCTCTCATGAAACAGGCGCAGCAGATGCTTCTTAAATGGGAAGAAGGAGATGCGGATGTGATTGGATTGTGGAGAATGATGAATGGCTGGGTATATGCCGGTTTTGAAGAAACCTACGCCAAACTAGGTGTAACTTTTGATCGATTCTATTACGAATCCAATACGTATGTCTTGGGCAAGGACATCGTAGATCAAGGTCTACAATCGGGTGTTCTTTACAGAAAAGAGGATGGTTCTGTATGGATTGATCTCACGGCTGAAGGCTTAGATCACAAACTGCTGCTCCGTTCAGACGGCACATCCGTATATATGACACAGGATCTTGGGACAGCTGTATTGCGTCATCAAGAATTGAATTGTTCAACCTATGTATATGTAGTTGGGAATGAACAGGATTACCATTTCAAGGTACTCACGCACACATTACTAAAACTTGGGTACGATTGGGCTAAAGGAATTTTTCATTTGTCGTATGGCATGGTGGATCTTCCGAGCGGCAAAATGAAATCCCGCGAAGGAACTGTGGTGGATGCTGATGATCTGATCGAAGAGATCATCACGGAAGCTGAAAAACGTTCTGAAGAACTTGGAAAAACGGAGCATCTGGATTTGGAAGAAAAAACACTTCTATACCGCACATTAGGTTTGGGTGCACTGAAGTACTTTATTCTGAAAGTGGATCCGAAGAAGCGCATGGTTTTTAATCCATCCGAATCGATAGATCTCAATGGCAATACTGGTCCGTTCATTCAATATACATATGCACGAATCCGTTCCCTGTATAGAAAATCTGGCGAAGCTATTCCGACCACTTTTGATGCTGCTGTTTTGGAAGACGAGCCGCTTCATCGTTCCCTGATCCGACTCATAGAACAATACCGAGAAACTGTTTCTTTAGCAGCAGATTCATACAGTCCGGCCATTGTGGCAAACTATGCGTATGAGTTAGCCCGCGAATTCAACCAGTTTTATCATGACTTCAGTATTCTAAAGGAAAGTGATAAAAATGCGGCAGCCTTCCGTCTGTATCTAGCTGGTAAAGTTGGAGATACACTCAAAAGAAGTATGTATCTGTTGGGAATAGATATGCCTGAGCGCATGTAGTCTGACAATTATTTTTTTTCAACCGGATAAATCATCTGATTGAACAATGCAAGGTTCCGGAGGAGATGAATTTGATTTGAAAATCGATTTTTCTTCTCCGGATTTTTTTTTAAATAAATGATCCCATAAACCAATTGTCTGACAATCAGGATTTATTTAAATATATGATTGATTGCTTTTTTGATAAACTAGTTATTAATGGCATTGAAAATCATCCATCTATAGAAAACTAGATGGGAATAATGGAAACCTAAATGTCTTGAGGAGCGGGACAAAGATTTTTAAGGCGAGTAAACCAAACAGAGTCAATGCCAACCCACCGATTTTTGTAATTTTGCGCTCCTTTGTGAAAATCCATACAAGCTATGTTTGAGAATCTAAGTGAGAAATTCGACCGTGCGTTTAAACTC
>CALQRR010000073.1 GCA_943333015.1 Chitinophaga pinensis
GGGTACCGGTTCGGTAACCTCTGGTATAGGCTCCATCACGCAAAGCAATCTGTATACTTGCTCCGGTGGACGCACAACCAACCAAGGAACAATCACCGCCAATGACCTCAGCATTTGGCCACTACCCGCTGCCGTAAATCTCACCAATTCCAGTTTTCCGGCCTCGTCCGATTTGTACAACAGCTGCGTTGGAGCAACTTACTCGACAGTGGACGAAGCTCTAGCAGTTCTCGATGGTTCCGATATTAGTACAATTGATCCAACCGGTGAAGTGATAACCGCTTTTGTTTTTGCGGACAACTATTTCGAAATGTATATCAATGGTATCGCTGTCGGGAAAGACAATGTGCCCTATACCCAGTTCAATTCCAGTATCGTTCGATTTCGCGTAAATCGGCCTTTTGACATTGCCCTGTTGTTGATCGATTGGGAAGAGAATTTGGGCATTGGAACGGAGCTCAGTGGTGGATTTTCTCATCATTCGGGAGATGGAGGTCTGGTGGCCGTTTTTAAGGATGAAGCCAACACCATCATCGCCACTACAAACAATGCATGGAAAGCGCAAACCTTTTACACGGCGCCTATTGTAGATTTAAGCTGCCCGAATGAAATCGGACAAGAACGGTTGTCCGGAAATTGTTTGATTCAGGATTCAAACAATGGGGCTGCCTATTTTGGTTTGCACTGGCCGCGCCCCACTGGATGGGAATCGTCCAACTTGGATGACGCATCGTGGCCTGTAGCGACCGTATTTACAAACGCACAAATTGGAGTCAACAATAAACCGGCGTATACCAATTTCACATCCATTTTTGATGATCCTATTGAGGATGCTTCGTTCATCTGGAGTTCGAATCTGGTGCTCGACAATGAGGTCATCGTGCGGTACCGGGTTGAATATCCAACACAAACAGGCTCCATAATCCCGTCTAACTCCCGTCTGGAAATTTTCCCTAATCCAGCACGCGGGACTGTTTTCATTGGCTTTGCTGACAGGCGTCCAATTGAACAGGTGCGTCTCTTTAACGTGTTGGGAGAATGCCTGCTTCGTGAAGATACGTTTGGAGAGAAACTCGATGTTTCCCAACTCCGGCCCGGCCTTTATACCTTGTTTGTAAAGGATGGCTTTACTTCCTCCTTTCAAAAAATCATCCTTGAATAATTCTGGATTTCATGCGTAAAAATTTGCTGCTTTTTAGTGTCCTGTTTCATGCAGGATTTATTTCCGCACAAAGCATACTTAAAACCATGAAACGGTTACCTGATACAGGCGAAACAACAAGCTATACCGCAACATTTGGCGAAGATGCGGACATTTCCATCAACGTTCCTTTTTTCATCCAACAAAACGACGGAACTGTTTTGGACACTGTAACCGGATTGTTGTGGCAAAAAACAGATGGTGGGGATATGACCATCACCCAGGCATTGCTATATGCCGACACCTCAACGCTGGCGGGCTATACCGACTGGAGATTACCCCATGCACACGAAGGCTTCAGCATTCTCAATCATCAATTTACCAATCCGGCGCTCAATACTGCTGTATTCACAAGTACTTCAGCAGAATATTGGTGGACAAGCGACCGTCAATTAAACGACACCAACAAAGTATGGGCAACCAATGCTGGTGGAGGAATTGGCAATCACCCGAAATCGGAAACGCACAGTGCCGGAGGAACCAAATATTTTCACGCCCGACTCGTTCGGGATGTGAATCCGCCACTTTTGATCGATGCGCATTTTACGGATAACGGCGATGGCACAACGACCGATCATCTGACAGAATTAATATGGCAAAAAATCCCGGTGAGTGATTCCTTGACTTGGGAGCAGGCCCTTCAATATGCCGATACGCTGACATTAGCAAACGAAACCGATTGGCGTTTACCCAATATCAAAGAATTGCAATCGATCAATGAGGAAAGTAGGATGAATCCTTCCCTGAATGGCAGCTTTTTTACAAACGCCGGATTTGCCAAATACTGGTCTTCCACAACGCTTCCCAATCAAACGTCGAAAGCCTGGTATTTAGATACCCGTTTTGGAATTACAACCTATGCCTTAAAGACCAGCAGGCTCTTAATTCATTGTGTTAGAAGCAACACAAGCGTCATCACGGCTATTCCCCAAGCGGAAAAGAACGCCGAAAGTGTGTATGCATTCCCCAACCCATTTTCATCTACCATTCAGGTTGCTCAGCTAAATCCCTCCGCAATTGTTTCGCTTTATTCGTCCGTAGGACAATTGATCTACCGTGGAAATGCCTTGCAAATACAAGATTTCTCTCACTTGACGAGTGGTCATTACTGGCTGTTCGTGGATGGTGAACAATCAACCGGCATTCCTTTGATCAAGAAATAAATGGGAAGTGTTCATTCTGCCGTGTATTATCTCGAACTGGGTTTCGAACACATATGGCCGCTCGGACTGGATCATATCCTTTTTATTACCAGTATTTTCCTCATCAACTCCCGCTTAAAACAGGCTATTATTCAATGCACTGTTTTTACGCTTGCACACAGCATTACCCTTGTCTTGACTGCACTCGGAATTCTCTTTCCCAACCCGATAATTGTTGAGCCACTTATTGCCTTTTCGATTTTGGTTACCTCATTGGAGAACATTTTTACGAATCGTTTAGGCCCTAGTCGATTGCTTTTAATCTTTCTGTTTGGCTTGATGCACGGAATGGGCTTTGCCTCAGCATTATTAAATGCCGGAATTGAGAAATCCTCCATGATCTCGTCCTTCATCTTTTTCAATATCGGTGTAGAATTGGGGCAGGTTAGCATCATTTTGTTACTGTATTATTCAATTAGCTTTTGGTTTTCGGAAAAAAGTTGGTACAACACCCGAATCGTCTAACCCTTGTCGAGCGTTATTGCTTGTATTGCTCTTTACTGGACCGTTGAACGCTTAATTTAACTCCTCCAGAAATAAACCGCGTTGACGCTTTTACTGGAGATGTGATTGTTTTTACCAGTTCGATGACTCTGAATGTGGAATCACTATCTTGCTGAACCGATACAACCGACCATTTTCCGGATATGCTGACTTCTGTTTCTAGATTGAAAAGACATTTAATTCATACCCTTACACTTGCTTTTCTTCTTACAGCAATGGCATGTGGCGATGCCATTAAACAAGGTGATGCATTGTCTCAGGAAGACCTGAAATACATCCGAAGCTTGGGGATTTTGGAAGAGGGGGAAACCATTTTACTATTCGATTCTCAGGGCGCATTTGGCGGGAAACGGAATTCCGGAAATTTTATTACGGATAAACGCGTTGCTACCTATTGGATTGATGAGCACGATTCACAGGAAAATTTGGTCGAAAGTGCTTTCTATCCAGATATTGATACACTACTGACAAAAGACATGTCCCAATCGGCTACGTATGCATCTTATCTCGAAGTAAAAACCAAGGACAAACGAAATTTCCGTGTTACGGTAGATGGAAAGGAGCATGAACTTCAGCAATTTTTCGATCTGGCAATTTCACAATGGCGCAAAAATCGGGGAACGCCGGCAATTGTCCCGGTAGCTGCAGATACTCTCCAATAATCCGATTTATAAATCAGGGATTTATCTGATTTATGAGTAAGCGCTTGACTTTGATCACACCGTTGGCTTCCACCACAATGAAAAACATGCCGTTTCCAAAGCCGCGTACATCGGGGTATAATTCGATGTCGGCAAATTGTCGAGAAACCTGGTAATACATCTGACGAAAGAAGGTGTCGAAGATCCAAACATTGATATCGGTAACACCTTTGCAAAGCACTTTAAGCTTCAATTCACCCGCAGTTGCAACGGGATTGGGATAGAAATCGAAATCCATGAACTCGCATGGACCTTGTGTGAAATTGAGCAGCCCTTGACCGTAAGCCAGACATTCGTTCCTGTATGTTATGTTGTCACACCCACACACGGGAGCGTACAAAGTTCCATAACAGGGATTGTTAGAAACCAATGTACTGTCCTTGCACACATTCGGATTGAACACCTGAGAGTGCGCGGATGCAGAAATCAACAATACTAAAACGGTGAAAAGTTTTCTCATAAGCTATGCACTGACAAATATAGACTTCTCTCCGCGTGCAAGCAAGCTCCCGATTGGTGAAACCGGGCAGTTGTGCTGACGCAGAATCTCTTCCACCTCCTCTCGTGCACTAGGATCGGCAGCGATGAGCAGTCCGCCGCTGGTTTGGGGATCGCAAAGCAGTAACAATTGTTCCCCTGTGAGTTCGGTGATGCTGTCTTTGAGCCAGGAAAATGTTTTCATGGTCATATCGGGATAGATGAACCGGTCGAGGTAGGATTTCACGCATTCTAAACGTGGTACAGTGCTGAACTGTATCTCAGCTGAAAGTTGGCTGCCTTCACACATCTCGTTCAAATGTCCGAGTAAGCCAAAACCAGTTACGTCGGTCATGGCATGAACACCGGTATGCTTTGCTAGATCGGCACCGCAGCGGTTGAGTGTTTTCATCCAGTTGACAGCTTCGGCCAAATGTTCGGATTCGGCGAGGCCGCGTCGGGAGGCTGTTGTTACGATACCTAAACCGAGTGGTTTTGTGAGATACAGCAAATCACCTGCTTTTCCGGTACTGTTTTTCCGAATGTTCTCAAGGAGCATTTTACCCGTTACTGCCAGACCGAAAAAAGGCTCTGGTGAATCGATGGTATGACCACCGGCAATCGGAATTCCTGCCTGTTCACACATCGAACGTGCGCCTTGCATAACCTCTGAAGCGAGCGCAGCAGGCAACTTATCAACCGGCCAGCCCAGAATGGCCAGCGCCAGAAGTGGAGAACCGCCCATCGCATACACATCGCTGATCGCATTGGTAGCGGCAATCGCCCCAAAATCAAACGCATCATCCACAATGGGCATAAAGAAATCGGTGGTGGAAACCAGTGCTGATCCATCGCCCAGATCCATCACCGCGGCATCATCGCTTTCGGCATTTCCAACAAGCAACGCTGGAAATTCTTGTCCATTGCGGTGATTTTGCAACATGTCCTTTAACACGGCTGGCGCTATTTTACAACCACAGCCTGCACCATGTGCAAATTGGGTAAGGCGGATGGCTTCTGAGGTGACGTCGGTCATGAGGTTGGGGTTTGTTGTTGCTTCATCCAATGGAGGATGTTCTGTGCGATTTCCGTCGCATCAAGTCGGGCACATTCCAATGTACTGATCATACTAGGATCCCGGTGATCTTGAGTGAACTGATAGGATTTATCGTAATAAAGTAAAGTGATTTGGGCAACGGAATAAAGATCATCTGCTTCGAGCGCTTCTAAACATGCTTTAACATGTTGTCCGCCAAGGCGTTTACCAATCTTCATCACAGAAGCGGCCAAGGCTTCTTTTCCAAACTGACCGTATTCACGCACCAGAAAATCGAGTCGTTCGTTCAAGGGCAGCTCGATGCGTAGCAAAGGTGCCGTTAACATCTGTTTCCAAAGATGATCCTGAATAAATACAGCACCAATTTTCCGGGATTCATCTTCCAACCAAATGCGCTCGGAGCCGTTCATTGTCTGCAAGTTTGCGTGAAGATTGTTTTCAAATTGCTCGATACTGGGCTGTGCTTTTTCTCCCAAAGCGCCAAATGCAGAACCTTTGTGATGCGCCAATCCTTCCAGATCGATGACGCGTTCGCCTAAGGCATGAAGGGCATGCAGCACATAGGTTTTTCCGCTTCCGGTGGGACCGCCAAGAATATGGTAATTCCGTTTTACCGCCAGATCCTGCAACACCTGTTGACGGTATGTTTTGTATCCGCCAGGCAGCACATCAACGCTAAAACCTGCCTGACGCAACAACCAGCCAACACTGCCACTGCGCATTCCGCCGCGCCAGCAATGTACACGAACCGTGCGAGCAGGTGCAATGAGCAGCGCTTTTTCTACCAGTGCGGCCATCTTAGGCCCCACTATGCGCAATCCCTCAAGCACAGCAGCGTCGTGGCCTTCCTTTTTGTACAACGTGCCCACCCGAGTGCGCTCATCATTCTCAAAAAGTGGAAGATTTAAAGCACCTGGAATGTGCCCTTGTTCAAATTCTGCCGGAGAGCGGACATCCAGAAGCGGGCTATTCTCAATCATGGGTGCAAGTTAATCCGAAGTCTTCAACAAAATCGTTCCTCCAAATTCTGTAAACCTGTCAGACGTTTTTGAAACAAGGGAAATATTCTTTTACAATGTGAGGAGCGCTTCATGAAAGGCGCCAATCTCATTTGTCTTATCAACCAGATGCATTTCGTAAATCCAGTGCCGCTTCTCCCCTGTTTTACCCGGTGCATCCAAACGTATGTGATTATCGGGATGGAGGTAATTCACGGTCTCCTCGCCTTCTATGCGTTCATGCGGAAAGCGCCCGATGAGATGACCGCAATGCGTGCCCCCAAATTCCCATCCGAGCGACTGCGCCATATCCCGAGAGAAAGCAAACAACTCTGCTCCAGTACAATCAGGATGTTCCTGATACCAAGCTTTTCCAAGTTTCCAAGCTTGTTCCACATCGGACTTCAAACGAAGTTTCAAGGGATCGTTTCCAATGACAAAGGTCATTCCCACATCGGCTTCCCAATCTTCGAACACAGGACCGAAATCGAAAAACAGAATATCATCGGTTCCGACCATCAAATCCGGTGGATTTTCACGGTAAGCAAACAGGGTATTTTTCCCAGCACGAACGATTCGTTTATGCCAGTATTTCTTTATTCCGAAGAGTTCGTAAGCGAGATCATAGAGCATATTGTTCAATTCGCGCTCCGAAATACCGCCGCGTAACATATCCCGTTTTTCGGCTTCCCTGAAAAGTTCAAACGCTTTTTTTTCTGCGTCCAGGAGCACTTGCCCGAGCTCTAATTTATGTTCCGCCATAGCTGTAATGTCCAATTATTTTCCAAGAAAACAGGCAATCTTCCATCACTTGTCCCCCGCCAATATTATGCACAATTAAATACCGTTTTCCGTCAGTCGATTTCCGATTGATGAGCAATCCGATGTGTGTAATTCCGCCCCCCAAATCCCAACAAACGATGTCCCCGGGAAGGTAATCGGTAGCCATGTTGCTCATTTTTTTCACGATTCCGAAGCGCGTAAAAAAGACCATCAGATTGGGCACGCGCCGGTGATCAATATTGGAATCTGTTTTTTTCAATCCCCAACGCTTGGGATATACGCCAAAATGCGCTTGCATGTCGGTATGAACCAAGGCTTGCAGATCGACACCCAGCTTGCGATATGCCCGAATGATTACATCGGTACACACGCCTTTGCCCGCAGGCACATCACCCATCGGATAGCTGATCCGAAAATACGTTGGATCATAGGTGACCTGATCTTTTGTAAGCGTGATAGCTGCTTGCGATAACTGTTCTTGCCATCGAACCGTTTGTGCCCGCAACGGTGCGACAATCAGCAACAAAAACAGAAGAACGATTCGGTTGAAATTCATGGGTTTGACAAATCAATATTTTCCGCCA
>CALQRR010000074.1 GCA_943333015.1 Chitinophaga pinensis
AAAAGGAAGCCGGTTTTAAAAAAATAATCCTTCATCGTCAATCGGGTTATGGAACATTTCAACTGCAAACCTCAGCATTCCAGCTGAAATAAACCAGAATGATCCCCGGTTCAGTCAGAATTTACTTATAAATTAATCCGGTTCAGCACCTTCGCCGCCGACTCCGCTTTAACAGCATCCTTCACCACATTTTGCCCCTGGGCATTGATGATGGTAATGTCCACCATCCGAAACTCATTGGGCTGAAGGTGTGCAATTCGTTCCAATTTATCCGGCACACTGGTAAACAGGCTGCAGGACAACCCGGCTCCGTTGCGTAAACAAATCTTGTCTTCCAAAGAGATTGTAAGCCCTTGTCCAATAGGCCCCAAATCTACGTTGCGCCATTCCATCCGGCCGGCTTCGTTGCGGGCTGGCGTTCCCCAATGCTGAATGAAATTATTTCGGCCCGCATCTAAATCTATGTTGACAATCGAAAACGTGCGCAAGGTGTCTTGAGCTACAACCTGCTCTTGAATAACTACATGCTTTATATCCCGCTGCCCCATCACTTGCATGGAAAAAACAACTGCCATCAAAACTAAAATATTCCGTTTCATTTTTCCGTTTTTAATCCATGCAAAGGATAACAGAGGCAATTTAGAAATTCTTTTTTGAAATCCTCCATCCGCTGGACAATCCCTTTTCTACCTTTGAAGCATGCTGCGCCTTTCCTTTCTTTTGCTCCTTGCACTGTCAATCCAATCCTGCAAAAAACCCTATGTAGGAAACAAATACGTTCCTCCCATCGTCCTGCGCTCGTATAGCCAAAGTGCGCAACCACCTGCTCCCGATTACAGCAATCCGAATCATTGGGCGGCATTGCCCGGTAAAAAAGACATGGCCGACAGTGTCCCCAACACCAGCGTAAGCAACGGACAAGCTCAGGCCTTGGTAGATGTCTTCTTTTTGCATCCTACCCTCTATCTCGAACCCGGCGAAGACAAAACCTATCCTTGGAATGCCGATGTGAATGATGCGGTGATGAATGCCAGGGTAGACGGCAGCACCATCCTCAATCAGGCAAGCGTCTTTAACGGAAGTTGTCGGGTATATGCACCACGTTACCGTCAGGCACATATCAGTTCCTTTTTTACACCCGACAGAAAAAGTGGAGAAGCAGCGCTCGAGCTGGCCTATCAGGATACCAAAACAGCTTTTCTCTACTACCTGGAACATTACAATCAAGGACGCCCATTTTTCATTGCCGGGCACAGTCAGGGAACACAACATGCCGGTAAAATTCTTCTGGAACTCGTCGAAGGAAAACCCCTAGAGCAACAACTTATTGCCGCCTATGTGATTGGCATGCCCGTTCCCAGCACCTACTTTGCATCCTTACCCATTTGCGACAAACCGGATCAAACGTCCTGTTACATCACATGGGCCACCTATCAACGGGGCTTTTATCCAGCCAATTACAAAAGCGCCGGGTTCGATCGTGGCCAATGTGTCAATCCACTTTGCTGGACCACCGATTCGACCGTCATTTCCCGCAATCAAAATTTGGGCGGCATCACTTGGAAATACAACAAAGTGGTGAAACGCATCAATGGTGCACAAGCAAACAAAGGCATTCTCTGGATCGACAAACCGCATGTGCCCGGGCGGATGTTTATCAAAATGGAAAATTACCACGTAGCCGACTACAATCTTTTTTGGTTCAACATCCGAGAAAATGTAAAACTCCGCAGTGAGGCATATCTCCGTGAACAGGCAAGCGGCAGTAACTAGTAAAATGTCTGAATGAATTCGGGATTATTAAGATGAATTCCTATTCACTGAAGCCTACTATCTAAAGACAAAGCACGCATTTTAAAAAGCGCCCATTAAATCATTTTCAAATTATCAAGCAGTATTAAAAATCTAAAACTACCACTCTATTGAACATTACAGATAATCAGTCAGCTTCTAGAAAGAAGAAAATTGGATGATAAATAAAGTCAAACTAATTAATAATCCTCCAATAAAACGTGCTGAGCTTAATTTTAAAAAAGGATATTTCCGAGTAGAGAGCACCTTTCCAATCTGGTAAATATCGCGCACCATCGCTTCTTGAACGAGCTCTGGAGATTCCATAATTGAATTCATTCTACTTTGATATTCTTCGTGTGAAAAAGCAGCAAAATGCATAAAAAAAAGCGGATTGAAATTGGGCGATTTTACATCCGGTAGCGTTTTATTCAGTGAAAGTGGGGCTATAACAATAACAGATGTAATGATGCAAAGGACAGACATACCAATCAACGTCCATATTCCCCAATACTGAAATGCAGTCTCTATTCGGGAAAGAGTTAGCGAAACAAGAATGCAATTACTTGCAATAATAATATTTGCTTTTTGATCGGCTACTGAACTCAACTGAACCTGATGCTGCTGAGTTGTTCTCAACATATAGACCCAATTGCTGTTTTTATTTTCCACACTTTCTGACATATCGCAAAATAAGCGTAACACATCGTTTCAAATGTGAAGTAAATGTTACTATTAAAGCTCTTTTAAATAAAGGTTGAAGGAGGAGGGGGACTTAAAATTGAACCCTCACATTCAGTAAAATGTATAAAAATAAAGAACGATTACTATTATAAAACGCAAGTATTAATCTATGTGTAATATGAGTTTATCGACATGAGTTAAAGCTGAGATATTTGTAATTATTTTTAGTAAGTTTGGTGAAAATCAAACCTATGCAACGCATTTTTACCCTCCTGTTTCTGCTCAGCAGTTCGTTCCTCTTTTCACAAAACTGCTCAACGGGCTTCAGTGAAATCATCCTACAAATTGTACCGGATGCATATGACTACGAAACATCTTGGGACATTGTCAGTAATGGAACCATCATCGCAAACGGAACTTTCCTGAGCGATACCGTTTGTGTACCTGATAACAGTTGTGTTCAGGTATTGATTCACGACTCCTATGGAGATGGAATCTATTCACCGGGTGGGTACTGGATTTACCTCAACGGTGCATTACTCGCCACCGGAAGTGCCTTTGGATCCGAAGCGCAACATGCCGTTGCCTGCCCACAAGGTGCAACCTGCATTCAGCCATTGCCGCTCACATTGGGGAATTCTGTCTCCTCTTTTGAAGACACCTGGTATACCTACACACCAACAACTTCAGGAATGTATGCCCTGAGCACATGTGGCACAAATACCTGCAACACGGCTCTCTGGGTGTTCGAACGCTGCCCCTCAGTAGGAACAACCGATGGTCCCATGGGTGCCTATGCGTATAACGATGATGCCGCCAGTTGCGGAACGCAATCTTCCGTCAATGTGGTAATGATTGCAGGTTCTTCCTACATCATCCGCGTGGGTGACAATGCAAACGGTTGTGCTGGCGATATCAATTTCTCCCTCACCTACACTGGGCCTATTGCCGGTTGTATGGATGCTACCTCCTGCAACTTTAATCCATTGGCTGTTGTAGACGACGGATCGTGTATTTACTATCCCAATCCTGCCTGCCAGGGTCCCGATCTGGCCTTCGATTCAGTAGCATTTGTAACCTCACTCTATTTGACAACCCATACCACCTCCGGCTGCGACATTGCTGAAGATTGTGTGACCGGTTACGGACAACGCTACGTGATCCAGTTTTCGTCTAAAATCAACAACATCGGAACAAGCGATTATTACATCGGAACACCTGCCTCTCAACCCGGACAATTCAACACAACCAACTGTCACGGCCATTCACATTACGAAGGGTACGGTGATTACCGCTTGTACGACATGGATGATAACATCATTCCAGCGGGTCATAAAAACGGATTTTGTGTGATGGATCTCTGTGGATTCGGTCAGTACAACTGCAGCAACATGGGTATTTCCGCCGGTTGTTATGACGTGTATGGTGCCGGAACACAGTGTCAGTGGATCGATATTACAGATGTGCCAGAAGGTGACTACCGTTTGGCGGTCATCATCAATTCACAACACCGTGCAGATGCATTGGGCCGTCAGGAAATGAATTACCTCAACAATGCGTTGCAGGTGTGTATTCACATCAGTCGGGATGCCAACAATGTGCCTTCCTTTTACCTAATGCCAGCCTGTGAACCGTTTGTCGATTGTGAAGGTGTTCCCGGTGGGGCTTCTGTGATGGACTGTAACAATGATTGCGGCGGTACGGCCATTTTCGGAAATACGGTAGAAGATGAATTGGTGAATGCCAATGACTTGAATGGTTATTTCAACCTGTTTCAACAAGACAATGCAGCGGTTATGCCGTGTTATGACCTCAACAACGATGATGCCTTTTCGGTATATGACGCGGCGCTTGAAGCTTGGTGTTTGAGTTCTGCCGCCAATGGTTCCGGATTAGCGCATTGTTATTTCCCACGCGATGTGATTAACCCTTCCGACACCTCCGGTATTGCTATAACAAATGTGAATTTCAACAGCAATTACATCGATGTGGAATTGCTTTCTCCCCGTGCTGATATCATCGCCTGGCAGTTTCAGGTGAGCGGCGTTCACATGACAGACGTTGTGTCCTTGACCAACGAAATTGACATGCCGATGCTTCTTGGGAAGAATATTTCTCGCAACGAAGTATTTGCGCTTTACAATGGCGACAGTGTTTTGACCCGTTCTGAAACAGCGAATCCCATTTGCCGAATTTATTTTGATGAGGTCACCGCGAACCAAATTTGTATTTCCTCGGTGATTGATGTTCCCAACACGATTGGAGAGCGCACTGTCACCAGCATTTACGGAAGTTGTTTTGAAAATCCTTTAGGAATTAGCAGCGTTGCTCCACGTGCACACCTCACTATTATGCCCAATCCGGCCAAAGACATGGCCTGGGTAAACGTACCAGAAGGAACAAACTGGAATGGCGCCTGGGAATTGGTCGATGCAACGGGTCGTGTTGTAAAACAGGTTCAGCCAACGGCAGGTTCACAATCACAGATGTTCTCCATCCAGCTCAACGACCTGAGCACGGGTGTTTATATTCTGCGCATCCAAGATCAAAATGGCCGCGCGGCCATTGGCCGTTTGGTGAAGCATTGATCTTATTGGAGATTTTACTACCGTGAGCAACCCAGAGACTTCAGTCCCGGGTGACGAACCTAGAACAATGGACACGATACGTATCGCTAAAGTTTTTGGTTAGTGTGGATACCTCGGATTGAAGTCCGAGGATGCTGGAGGTGCTCCGGCAGATGGCTAGTATGGACCACAGAACAACCCCAAAAGCTTTTCGGTCACATGAGCAACCTTGGGACTTCAGTCGCTGGTAATGAATCTTAGAAATGTAAACGATTCGTTCTTTATCAGCCGTTCTGTAATGTGAGTGCCTCGGACTAAAGTCCGTAAATGCTGGAACAATCTAGCTGCCCCCTTTGTTAACATAGCATGCTGTAAAAGTTATTGGGTGCGCTATACAGAGCGGTTGATGCTTAAGTAGTTTTGTCTACCACCCGTTTCTATGATCCGTAAAAGCCTCTTTTTCCTTCTACTGTTGCTTGTTCCATTGTGGAGTGATGCGGCTTTGGCTAAACGGATCAGCAGTCAGGGGGCAATTGCTACCGGTGTGGAGCATGTATATTACCGCATCAAATCGAAACGTAGTGCTGAAAAGTTGGAGCATATTTTCCAAAAACTGCGTTCTACCTTCGGGTTCAACGGAGTGGTGCTGATTACCGAAAAAAACCACATCATCTACAAAAAGGCGTTTGGCTATGCCGATTTGCAAAAACGCGACAGCCTCGAAGTGGGTTCTCAGTTTCAGTTGGCATCGGTCTCCAAACAGTTTACGTCGATGGCTATTATGATGCTGCAGGAGCGTGGCTTGTTGAAATACGACGATAAGGTTACGCGGTTTTATCCCGAATTTCCATACCCGGACGTCAGCATCCGGCACCTGTTAACACACCGCGCCGGTCTAGCCGATTACCGCTGGTTTATTGATCCACTCTGGCCGGATAAGAACAAAGCATTGTCGAATCAGGAAATGATGCGGCTTTTTGCTATGCACAAACCGGATCCCTACTTTCAAGCGGGAGGTCACCATTCATACAGCAATACGGGCTATGCGATTTTGGCGGCAATTGTGGAAAAGATTAGCGGTGTAACGTTTACCTCGTTTATGCGTCAGGCGGTATTCGAACCGCTTGGAATGACCCATACGTTGATTTATTCGAAGTGCGAAAACGAATGCCTGCCCGGGAATGTATGTGGCTACGAACGTAACGGTCGCTGGAAAGCTCCCAATGATTGTTTTAACGGTATTACGGGCGATAAAAATGTCTTTTCAACGGTAGATGATTTGTATATCTGGGATCAGGCCTTGTACGGCGATAAACTGGTGAAACAAAGCACTCTCAGTGAGGCCTTTCAACCGGGAAGTCCGGAGCTAAAAGGCTGGCGGAATTATGGCTTTGGATGGCGCATTAACCGGACGAATCCAGAAAAGCAGATTGTGTATCACAGTGGTTGGTGGCGCGGATTTCGTACGTTTTTTATGCGCAATGTCACCGATCAGAACTCGATCATCGTTTTATCAAACACGGTAAATTACAGCATCAACAGTCTGGGCGAAGTCTATGCGATGGTGATGAACGGCGAGATGGATTCGTTGGCGGTGGACTGATGCGGTCCGCAACATTTTGTATTTTTCACGCATTATACCTGTGTTGATGTTAAAAAAAGTTCTTCTCGGAATACTTGTCTTTTTGTTGGTAGTCGTTGCTGGCTGCTGGTTCTGGCTCCATTCACTCACACCCGATTATTCGGGCGATGTTTCCTTAAAAGGTTTGCACGAGGAAGTGGATGTTTTTTACGACGATTTTGGCGTGCCGCACATTTATGCTAAAAATGAGGAGGACGCTTATTTTGCCTTGGGCTATGTGGTCGCTCAGGATCGGTTGTTTCAACTGGAGATGATTCGCCGATTGGCGGCAGGACGCTTGTCGGAAGTGTTAGGCAATTCGCTTCTGAAAACCGATCGATTTTTTCGCACGTTGGGACTGAACAGACATGCAAAATGGTCGGCCGATACGTTTTTGAAATCGGCTCCCCCACATGTTCAAAAAAGCACACAGGCCTATATCGCTGGCGTAAATCAATATATGGAACAGGGCAGCACGCCGATTGAATTCAGCATGATTGGCATTGAAAAAGAGCCGTATACGCTGGAGGATGTGTTTCTGATAACGGGCTACATGGCGTTTGGTTTTGCCGAAGGTTTCCGGATTGATCCGATGGTGGAAGGCATGTACCGCAAAGTAGGCGATTCGTTTATGCAGGAATTGGAGCTGGGCTGGCCGAAAGAAAGTTTAAAGATCCCGGTTCATCC
>CALQRR010000075.1 GCA_943333015.1 Chitinophaga pinensis
ACAACGACATTTATTTTGGACGCAACGAAACCAGTGGATTGTGGTCACAGCAAATGACGATGACCGATGGTGGTTTTAAAGTGGGAACATCACGTGGCCAAACCTGGGATTATTTAGCAACGCTGAATGTAAAAACCAGTCTGCCCGGTAAACTTCCCTTAAAGTTGTATGCTGATTTTGGAACGTATTTGAACGGGGAAACCGATCGGGACGAATTGAACTATACTGCCGGGGCGATTATCTCGCTTATTCCCGAAAATTTCGAGATTTATATTCCTTTGATTGTTTCAACAAAAATTCAGAAATCATTGGACTTAAACAATGTCAATTTTGGAGAACGCATTCGGTTTGTGATCAATCTGCGGGCATACAATCCGGTTCGTGCAGTCAGAGCGCTTAATTTCTGAGTATGGGAAAAGGCATTTACTTCGCCAGCGATTTTCATCTTGGAATTCCCGACCATGCGCGCAGTCTGGAACGGGAAAAGAAAATCATCCGTTGGCTGGATCATGTTTCGCCCGATGCCGAACGCATTTACCTCATGGGAGATGTGTTTGACTTTTGGTTTGAATATTCCTACAGTGTACCGAAGTATTTTGTCCGCCTGTTAGGAAAACTGGCCACGCTCACCGATGCGGGAATTGAAATCCATCTGTTTACTGGCAATCACGATATGTGGGCGTTTGACTATCTCGAAAAAGAAGTTGGTTTGATCATTCACCGAAATCCAATTGTGATTGAACATCAGGGCAAGAAAATGTATCTCGGTCATGGTGATGGACTCGGGCCGGGTGATTATGGCTATAAAGTGATCAAGAAGATTTTTGCCAGCAAAGTCTGTCAATGGCTTTTTGCACGCTTGCATCCCAATTTGGGTATTGGCATAGCCGATTACTGGTCGAGAAGAAGCCGGGCGGCCAATCCGGAAAAGGAAGTTTTTTTAGGCGAGGAAAATGAATGGTTGATGGTTTATGCCAAAGAGCAACTCGCCTTGCAGCCGGATCTGAATTATTTTGTTTTTGGACATCGTCACTTGCCGCTCGATTTGACCGTTGGAGAAAATTGCCGGTACGTGAATTTGGGGGATTGGTTTAATTGGTGTTCGTATGCAGAACTTCGGGATGGCAAATTGCAGCTGAAGTATTTCGAAGAATAAGCAAAAAGTCAGTTCTGCTGATTTTAATTGATATTATTCCAGTTATATGACAATCTCATTCCGGCAAAAATAACAGAGAATGATTTATAAACAATCTCTGTGGAGAGCTTGCCGAGTGGTATATTTGTCATCCGATGAAAGAGAACGCACCCTCCAGCAACGCCGATAAGAAAAAACGCATTTATTCCGGAGTGAATGTCAACCCGTATGATGCAGGCATAGGCAAATTACCGCCACAGGCTGTTGATGTGGAAGAGGCCGTTTTGGGTGCTTTGATGCTTGACCGGGATTCACTGGCAAACGTGATTGATTCGTTAAAACCGGAGACGTTTTACCGGGATGAGCACCAGCGGATTTTCGGGGCTATTTTCGAATTGTTTGCCTCGTCCAAGCCGGTGGATATGCTCACGGTGGTTCAGGAATTAAAAAAACGTGGAGAGCTGGATTTGGTAGGCGGCGTTCCGTATATCACATCGCTGACGAACCGCGTTGCATCCACAGCCAACATTGAATACCATACCCGAATTCTGAATCAGAAGCAGATTCAACGCGAGCTGATCCGAGTTTCGAGTGAGATTATTAAAGACGCATACGAAGAAAGTACGGATGCGCTGGAACTACTTGATAAAGCAGAGAAAAACCTGTTTGCTGTAGCAGAAGGCAACATCAAGAAGAACTTTTCGAAGATGAGTGAGCTCGTTTCGGAAGCGAAGAAGCAGATTGAAAAAGCAGGTCAGCAGCAAGATGGTTTGAGTGGAATCCCATCCGGATTTATGGCACTTGATCGCTTTACGGCAGGATGGCAAAAATCGGATTTGGTTATTCTGGCGGCTCGTCCAGGTATGGGTAAGACTGCTTTTGTGCTTTCACTGGCGCGGAATGCAGCAGTCGATTTTAAACGTCCAATTGCGGTGTTTTCGCTGGAGATGTCGAGTATTCAGTTGGTGATGCGTTTAATTTCCGGAGAAGCAGAGTTGGCGGGTGAGAAACTTAAAAAAGGAGATTTACAGCAGCACGAATGGCATCAACTCGATTCGAAGATTCGGGAACTGACGGAAGCCCCACTTTTTATTGATGATACCCCTGCCCTATCGATTTTTGAACTGCGTGCAAAAGCCCGTCGACTGAAAGCGAACCACGATATTCAGATGATTATTATTGACTACCTGCAGCTGATGACAGCTGGTGGTGATAACCGTGGTGGTGGAAACCGGGAGCAGGAAATTTCACAGATTTCACGATCGCTCAAAGGGATTGCCAAGGAACTGGAGATTCCGGTGATTGCGCTTTCGCAGCTGAGTCGAAATGTGGAACAGCGGGGCGGAACAAAAGTGCCACAACTGAGTGACTTACGTGAATCGGGTGCGATTGAGCAGGATGCCGATATGGTTATGTTCATTTACCGACCCGAATATTACAACATTACCGAAAACGAAGACGGATCGCCTACCAATGGCCTGGCCGAAATTCACATTGCCAAGCACCGTAACGGAGCGCTGGGTGTAGTTCCGTTGAAGTACATCGGACATTTGGCCAAGTTTACCGACATGGAACAAAATCAAGGTTATGGAAACCGGCCATCGGGATTAACGCCCAATACGGGTTTTGACAGTGCCAGTCCGGAAACGATTACAGTTGGATCGAAGATGAACAGCAATCCTCCGAGTGGAAGTAATAGCTGGGATGTGGATGCCGTACCTTTTTAACGGAAACGACAGACTGTTTCAGATTCCACGTGAATCCTAAATAAAGAACGTTTGAGGCGTGGCCTGTTTGCCATTTATTTGGGACAAGCGGTTTTGGATGGGTAGTCCTGATGTATATTTGAGACGGATTTTGCGTAAGCGGTTGAAGCGGTTAGCCCGGACGGAGCCTTGAGAAATGTCTTTGAGTAAATAGTGTCTGCACGTGTAGCATTTACATATAGGCTAAAATCAGGAGCGACGGAGGACTAAAAGCGGAAGACGCGACCTGAAGAAAGCGACGTTTGAAGGAGCTTTAAGAAGGATACGCCCCAATGGGTAAAGAAAATAAATGTTCCATGTGGGAATTCAGATTGAATTGAACTCTATGCGAAAAATACCGTTCAACAATTCACGTTGCACACTTATGAAACGAATTGTCTTGTTGGCCCTGTTGGTTGTTTTGATGGGAAGTCAAACCCTGCGTTCGGCGTCTATCCTGATACCGATGGATGAGAGCCAGAAAAACCACCTCAAATCCTACGGCATTGCGTATTGGATGCTTCAGCACGAGTTGGAAATGTACTGGCTTGTGAATTACCGTGGTGGCAGTTTTATGACGGCTAACAACAAGGCGGTTGAAAACGAATGCATCATTCGGGGCGTGAGTTACCAGCTGATAGCGGATGCTCAGGCAAATGCCATTTTACAGGAAATAGCGGCACCGGAAGTCAATATGGACGCGGTGAAACTGGAGAAGGCTCCGAAGGTGGCGGTGTATTCACCGAAAGACAAACAGCCTTGGGATGATGCGGTTACATTGGCGCTGACGTATGCGGAAATTCCGTATGACGTGGTGTACGATGAAGAAATTATGAGCGATAAGTTGCCGCTGTACGATTGGCTGCACTTGCATCATGAGGATTTTACTGGTCAGTATGGACGTTTTTGGTATGCCTACCGGACCCAAAAATGGTATATCGACAACCAGAAAAATGCGGAGGACATGGCCCGCAAGCTGGGTTTTAATAAGGTTTCGGAGTTGAAATTGGCGGTTGCTAAGAAGATTCGTGATTTTACGGTAGGTGGCGGATTTCTGTTTGCGATGTGTTCGGCAACAGACAGTTATGACATTTCCTTAGCGGCCGATGGAGTAGATATTTGTGCGGAGATGTTTGATGGAGATGCTGCCGATCCGGCCATGCAGAGCAAGGTTAATTTTGACAATTGTTTTGCGTTTACCGATTTCATCCTGAGTCAAAATCCGGTTGAGTATGAGTTTTCGAGTATTGATGCGACTCAATCGCGCCGAATACCGGAGAAGGAAGATTATTTTGCGTTGTTTGAATTTTCGGCGAAATGGGATCCGGTTCCCACGATGTTGTGTCAAAATCATGAGCGGATTATCAAGGGCTTTATGGGACAGACGACTGCTTTTTTGCGAAAGAATGTCAAAAGCAGTGTGTTGGTGATGGGCGAAAACAAAGCGGCCAATGAGGTACGGTATATTCACGGGGAATATGGAAAAGGCACGTGGACGTTTTACGGAGGTCATGATCCGGAAGATTATGAGCATAAAGTGGGTGATCCACCAACGGATTTGTCGCTTCACCCGAATTCACCGGGCTATCGGTTGATTTTGAATAATATTCTTTTTCCGGCAGCGAAGAAGAAAAAGCAGAAGACCTGATTTCCACCCAATGCTCTATTTGCGGATCGTATTAGCGGTATTGCTGGTTGGGGTTGTAGTCAAGGCCGATGCACAGCGCGACAGTTTGTTGTTTCAATTTGATCAAAGCCGGATTGCGGATCAGAAAACCGGCATGGTGATTTTGGGCAGTTGGGCACTGGGGAATATTGGAACCGGGATTGTGCTCAGGAGTCAAGCGCAGGGAGAAGACCTGTACTTTCATCAGATGAATGCCTTGTGGAATACGGTCAATGCGAGTATTGCCGGTTTCGGGTATTTGAATGCGTTGCGTGAAAGCGCATCGTCGGATCCGGGTGTTGTTTTAGGAAAGCAGCTTAAGCTTGAGAAATCACTTCTTTTCAATACTGGTTTGGATGTGGCCTATATGGCAACGGGAGCATGGATGCTTGAATATTCGAAAACACAGGGACAGCAAAAACGGAACGATCAGTTCCGCGGATATGGTAGAAGTTTGGTGCTTCAGGGCGCATTTTTGTTGGTGTTTGATGCCAGCTTTTATGCCATAGAATCGCGTCATTCGCGGGATTTGCAACGCTTGCTGGAGTTGTTTTATGTGAGTCCGAGCGGTATCGGATTTCAGAAGAATTTTTAAAGATTCGATCAGGTTGAGTAGCTTGCGTAGATTGTTGACTATGGAACACGCGCTACCACTTCACGAAAGACTCTTTCGTTTTTCCCCTACGGCATTATTTTATGCACTTTGGTTGAGTTCGTTATTCTTACCCAATATGCATCCTGCACTCTTTCCGGATGCAGCCAATCAGATTGGTGAAGCCAGCATGCAGGGAATTGACATTGCTGACCGGGTGGCGGGGATTTACCGGTTCATTTTCTTTTTTCCGGCAAGCTGGATGTTTGCGAATTTTATTTTTTCTCAAAAATTTTTCCAGCCCCATTCACTCTATCACAGTTTTAATTCGACTATTTCGAAAGCAGGATGTGTTCAGGTAATTGCTGGGTTGTTTGTCCCGGCGTTGTTGCCCCTTGCCAGTTTATTTGCGGCTGTTCATATTGGCATTTTCATTAGCGGAAAATTACCCCGCAAATCGGTGCATACGCTTTCGGCACCATTGGCTGCAGCATGGACGCTTATATTTTGGCTTAATTTGATTTGGTGGCTGCCGGATCCATTGCCTGCTGTGATGCATTTCCTGATTTGGACCAGTGTCTTTTCAGGAATCCTGACCTTGATTGAGCAACGATTTACGCTCAACATTGAACAGTTGCTCATTTGGGCATTGGTGTTTTCATTCAGTGTTTTTAGTCCGCTCATTGTGACCGAATTGCAGTATTTCATCTTACTGCATACCGGCACCAATGTCGCGCCGGTGCTGCTCAGTATCTTGTATTTACTGTTGTTGTTACTTGTAAAAGTCATCCTTCAGAAACGCAATTTGCTTCATGTATCGCGGCCCTTGATGTTCAAACGCATCTGGCTTATCATTGCGTGCGGACTAGGCATTCAGACGTTTTATCAGCCCTATGGAACGGCTCCCGCTGAACTTTTCGAACTGGCCAATCGTGCAACTCCGCTCATGGAAATGCATTTTTTCCAGGTGATGCCCTTGCTCAGTAAGGCGTCTTCCCATTTTGTTTCCGACTATGGCTTTGGGATTTTGTATGAAGCCTTGTATGGCTATCAAGGTCTTGATTTTCTGGTGTTTGATGTTTTTGAAAATCTCATTTGGATTGTCGTCAGTTACCTATTGATTCATGCCATCACCCGAAAAATACTGTTGGCATTTTACTTCGTAGCGCTCTTTCCTTTTGCCGATGCGGCACTTTCGCCTTATTACATTCTTGCACTGATCCCTTTGCTGATATTAATTGCAGCATGGAAAAATCCAGCTCCCCGACAGGCGTGGTTTTTTGGAATTTCGGTGGTGTTGCTCATGCCATGGCGCGCGGATCTGGCCTTTGCCCTCGTTTTTTGTCTTGTTGGAGTGCTTGCCATCAGCATCTGGTTGAAAAAAATACAGTTTCGATTTCTGTTACCGATGTTCATTTCGGCTATTGTTTTTGGCATGTTGCTGCTAGGAATATGTTTATACAAAGACATTGACTGGCTCAGGAATTTGCAGTGTTCTATCGATTATTTATCGTCCTCACAATCCTATGGCTTAACGAACATGGGAGATGAACACAGCATTTCATTTGTCTGGCAACATTTTCTGTTGCCCTTGCTGGTTATTGCGTGTTTATGGATTGCCCTGAAGGAAATGTTGCATCGGGAAACACCGTCTCGTGCGTTAATCCCCTGGCTGATTGTACTTTTTCTAGGGATTTTTTACCTCGTAAACCTGCCGCGAGGAATTGTCAGACATGGCTTTGCTGAAGGCTATGACAATTTCCTTTCGTCTTTTGCATTTTTCCTCATTCCGTTGACCATTGCCATCCAATTACCCTTTCGTGATGCTGGTCGTTGGATGACCTGGCTGGGAATGTTGTTTGTGGTGATGTTGTTTCTCCGATTTCCCCAACGGCAACCGGAACCCGCTTTAATGCTTGCCGGAATCAATCGTCCGGTTCATCTGAGCACCCTTCCAACGCATCTCGGCCAACGGCTTAAAATAAATACCGCTGCGATTTCACCGGATGTATTAAAGCTTGCTCAGTTTCTGAGAAATACATTGAAATCGGATGAGACTTTTCTAGATTTTGGCAATACGCCGATGTTGTATTTCTATGCTGAAAAGGAAGTACCGGCTTTCTTCTATCAAAGTCCTCAAAATGTACACTCCTTATCGTTGCAGAAAGATTGGATTAAGCGATTGGAACACTATAA
>CALQRR010000076.1 GCA_943333015.1 Chitinophaga pinensis
AGGAAGACATGAAAGCGCGTGATTTCCGTATCAAGGTCATTGCCGATATCAGTTGCGATGTGGATGGTTCCATTCCGGCTACGGTCAAAGACACCACCATCGAAGATCCTACGTTTGGCTTTCATCCCTTGTCGGAAACCATCGAGGCGCCTTATTTGCCCAATACCATTGATGTGATGGCGGTGAGCAATTTGCCTTGCGAGTTACCGCTGGATGCCTCTAAAGGTTTTGGTGAACACCTCATTAAATACGTCATTGGTGGTTTGCTGCAAACCGATGGTCATCCAATGATAAAACGGGCCACGATTGCTGAAGATGGTGCCTTAACCGAACGTTTTAGCTACCTCAAAGATTACGTCGATTAACTGTTCAGACGTGCTTTAATCATTGAACCGTACTTGATAAGCAGATTGCGAATCTCTTCGGTATTGATGGGCTTGCTTACATAGTCATTCATGCCTGACGCCAGACAAATTTCACGGTCTCCTTTGAGTGCGTTGGCTGTCATGGCAATAATAATCGGTTGCTTACCTGTGTGTATTTTCCGGATGGTTGCTGTTGCCTCCAAGCCATCCATTTCCGGCATCATCACATCCATGAATATGAGATCATACGTATGATCCATCATCATTTCCACTGCCTCTGCTCCATTATTAGCAATGGAAATTTCATAACCGAAATTCTCCAAAACGCGCTCAGTCAGTTTCTGATTGATCAGATTATCTTCTGCCAATAATATCTGTAAAGGATATTCAGAAGCCACTAGGACCTCTTCAACAACGTTCATTTCTGTCACAATCTCTTTCACTGGTTGCAGGTCCAATATATTACTCATTTTTTGAAGTAGCAAGTCATGACGAATTGGTTTACTTACATGTGCTTTGAAATATTTGTTGATTTCGGTACGCGACAACATGTGGCCGATAGACGAATATAAAATGAGTGGCAGTTCCTTATTCGTCGTGTGTTGCTGAAGTTCCTTCCCGAAGGTGATTCCATCCATGTCGGGCATTTTCATATCAATCAGCCCTAGATCGAATTGCTTTCCTTGTTTGATAATATTAAGGGCGATGAGCGGGTTGTTATACGAATCCACTTCCATGCCGTTGGTCTTGAACAATTGTTCGAGAATCTTCCGGTTGGTCATGTTATCATCAACAATCAAAATCCGTTTTCCCTGAAGAATTTCCAGGTTTTGCTCCTGCTTCAATACTTCGGTCGATTCTTCCATCAACACATCAAAGTAAAACGTCGTGCCTGCTTCTGGCGAACTTGTCAGATCCAAAGAACCGCCCATCAATTCCACCAGATGTTTGCTAATGGCCAGCCCAAGTCCAGTTCCTCCGTACTTCCGGGTAGTGGAATTGTCGACCTGTGAAAAGGGTTTAAACAATTTCTCCTGCTTTTCCAACGGAATGCCAATGCCGGTATCACTCACGGAGATTTTCAGGCGGACTGATCCATTGTTGCGTTGGATGGGAGTAACACCAATCACCACTTCGCCTTCGTCGGTAAATTTGATGGCATTTCCAATGAGGTTCACAATGACCTGTCGGAAACGCGTTACGTCGCCGTTGAGTTGAAATACCTCACTATTTTCGACGTGATAAAAGAGTTCAATGTTTTTCTCGTATGCCCTGCTGCTAAAGAGATTCATGACTTCCTCGATGCATGAATTCAAGTCAAAAGCAGTATTCTCCAGTTCGAGATGGCCTGCTTCAATTTTACTAAAATCAAGGATGTCGTTGATAATGTTGAGCAAATGATCGCCTGAAATTCGAATCGTTTCTACATAATCGCGCTGCTCGGGACTCAACGCGGTATCGCCCAGTAAACTCGTCATACCGATTACCCCGTTCATGGGCGTTCTTATTTCATGACTCATCGTTGCCAAGAAATCGGATTTGGCCCGTGTTGCATTTTCGGCGATTTCCTTGGAATGGATAATCTCTTTTTCGTATTCCTTGATGTGCGTAATATCCCGGATGGCTCCATCGTAATACACATTGCCTTCCGCATCTGTTGACCGCATCGACGAAAGCAATCCCCAGAACGGTGTACCGTCTTTCTTTCTAAACTGCACTTCTTCGTTAGTAAACGATCCACTTTGTTCAATCACCTGCACCAACTCAAACCGTCTGTTGGCATCGGCATACAAACTCATCGAAGGAGAATGGAGCGCTTCCGTTTCTGATTCAAAACCAAACATTTCTACAAATGCCTGATTCACATAGATCATCCCTAGAGCGGGTGTACTTCGGTACAATCCTTCTTTGATGTTCCGGTTGATGGACGAAAGCAACAGTTGATTTTGATGGATAATGTCTTCAGAACGTCGCTGTTCGGTACAATCGCGCACAAAAATCGAAACACCCGATACATTGCGTGTATCGGTTTTGATGGGATAAAGTTTTACTTCCGAGATCGTTTCATAATACCCCAACTGAAACTTATCGTAATACGTTCGTTGATAGCCTTGCAATGCTTTGTCGATCCGGTCTTTGGTTTTCTGAATGAGATCGCTGTATGCCGGGGGCATCATGCTGAAAATCTCACGTCCTTTCTCTACCAGCACTCCGTAACGGGCGTAAAAGTTATTCTCGAAATTGGTGTTGTAATCGATCAATTCATACCGGTCATTGATCAAATAGATCTCGTCATCGGTATTGTCCAAAATCGCCCGTAGGTTGGATTCCTTCAGTGTTATTTTTTCGGAATGTTGATCTACCGTGTATTCCAGGCTGGAATTTACCTGTTGAATATGACCAATCTCTTCGCCAATATCCTGCTGGAGCAAGTGTACACCATCAAACAAAATAGCAAAGGGATCGTCTTCCGGAATGTCAGCATGGATGAACTCGGTTTCATCAGAAAACGAATTTCTACTGATTACCCGAGCCAATTGATCGATTCGCTTTTGTTGAACTTCTTTTAATTGGCGGATTTCTTCTTTTAACGCGAGCAGTTCGTGTTGATCTACTACTTCGGTTTCCTGTGTTTGGGAAAAGAGGAGCGGAGAATGTTTTTTTTGTTGAGAAATGAGTTTTAAGCCTTCTTCAACCGAGCGAACAGTGGTGACATGTTGAAATTTACCGGGCGAAAATAACCGGTACATCGTAACGATAGACCGTGTTGCGCCTCCAACAACCCAATAGCTGTGTGCATAATAGCTGTTAATCTCTTTGTCGTACTGTTCGAGCCGTTTACGGGCTGCTTTGCTGACGCGGGTAATGTGGCTCAGGTGATGAATGGCAAAAAACGGCTTCTGCCGCATAGCTGCAATAGCGCGCAGTTTGCAGCGATGCAGGATATCGGCATTGGCTTCAGTGAGATCGCCACGGATATAGCCTAAGAGAATTTCTTTATTCAGATGCAGGAATCGGCATTCAAAATCGCCGGATTCACTTTCATATTTCCAGTCGGGTTCTTCTTCTGTTTCAATGGAATGCCAAAGCTGATCTGGTTTCTGAAACAGTTTCCCCATCAGGGCTTCGGTGGATGTTAACCCTTCGCCATCGGGTAATTCAGGATGGTCGCGCAGTAAATGTTGTAGCGCGGCATGCTTGTCTTCATGAAAACTGAAGTGTGTTTGCTGTGGAGAAAATTGGTCAGTAATAGCGGTGAGTTGTTTGAGCCACCAAGGGGAATTGACCAATGCCACCGAATGGATAATAGATTCGGAAAGCGACTGCCTGATTTTCCGGAAAATCCACAATCCTGAACTCCCTGGCTGGAGCGTCGCATCTCCCAAATCGACCAAAAGTTTATTCGCACTTTTCTCCTCAGCAATCTGATCAAAAAGCTGAAGCATCGGCTCATATTCCAAATGATCCACCGGACCGCTCAAGCGGAGATGAAACAAACGGTTGCCCATCCGCTCTAATGAGGCAGATAGTAATCCGTTGGGAGTTGGACGTAGCAGAATGCGATTCATGGTTTTTTGAAAATCGATTTATAGGCATTAACTCCTATTCGTGATTTACGGGGTAAAATGACTGTATTTTGAGAAGGTGTTCAGGAAATAACGGTTCGCCTCCTTACAGGCGTAAGAAGTTTTCCAACTATGCTTCAAGGTTCATTAAGTACTTGACTGATTCCCTGTCTGAACAATACGCACAGCGATTTGCGGAATAAAAAAACGCAGAACTTTATTCGTAAGTAATAAGGGGGATTTTGTCTTAAATACGCGGTTCTGCCTGCAAATACTCGAGCAGATTCACACCACGTTTTTTTAGATAAGCAGAACTGTCGGGACCGAGATTAAAAATAAGATCGTAACAACTCAGCGTATGTTGTTGAGTAGGAATGACAGGAAACGTTTGATAGTAAAGTTCAGCAGGGAGGATTTCGGCTTGCTTGGGGTGAAACGTAGCGCGCAGATCTAAGTGGTTTTCGGGATGCGTTTCCCAAATAGTGTTGATTTCAGGTACCGTTATTTTAACCAATTTACACAAGATGCCCAGCAGGCGGATGTTAAAGTCGAACAGTGATGCATCAGGATTTTGGTAAAGTGTTTCCAGATGATGTTTGTAATAGCTGAAATACGGCGATTTATTGTACCCAGTAATCAGACTGCGCCAATGCTGAACTGCCCAGGGACGTGCCGCCTCGATGCGTGCTTCGCGGATGTGAACGGGTAAACCATTTTGGTGCATTATCGGAATAACGAGAGGCAACACCCCTTGGGAAGTAACAATGTTGCAGCGGTTGCGAAAGCTTTGTTTTTGATAATGTTCCTGCGCCTCTATGATTACCGGATGGCCTGTTGCCAGAAGTGCCAACTGGTCAACCGGTGGCGCATAGGTTAACTGAATTAAAAGAGGTTGGAGGGAATTCATCCGTGTATCAGTCGAAAAATACGGTTCCAGCGAATATGTGAAGCGCCGCTCGAATAGGCATTGTATGAAAAGAAAATCAGCCAGGCCTTACCAATTACGTGATCGCGCGGAACAAATCCCCAGGAGCGCGAATCGGCCGAATAGTCCCGGTTATCACCCATCATGAAATAATAATCCTGCTTAAAGGTATACTGCGTAACAACCGCTTCGTTGATCATGATTTTCCCACCAGCGACCGACAATTTATTGTGCTCATAATCTCGGATAATGCGCTCGTATAAGACAATGTTGCTATCGTTTAACTGAACTGTTTTTCCTTCTGCCGGCACCACCATCGGACCCCAAAAATCATTGTTCCAAGGATAGGAACGGCTATGTGGAAAAATATAGGCCTGATATTCTCCTTCAGGTTCCATGCGGATGGTCATCGAATGGACGAACGGATGTTTGGAAAATGTTTTCGCCAGACTATCGCTCATCGGGAATTCATAATCGAGCATGTTGGAAACGAGCCCACCTTCAGTCACGTTGAGCGAATCGAGCCAAGCCTGATCCAAAGCGGTGCTGCATTTTACACGTCGTATAAATTGGTATTCCCCCGCTTGCTTGAGCGAATCTCCGTTAATGAAAATTTGCTTGGCAACAATCGATAACGTATCACCCGGCAATGCTACACAACGCTTTACAAAATAGGTGCGTTTGTCTACTGGCCGCTCTTGTTCCATCGGGTAATTAAACACAACAACGTCCTGTCGTTCAATATCACCAAAACCCGAAATGCGCCAATAAGGGAGCTTGATCCAGTCGAGATAGGCGGGCATGGATTCGCTAAAAGGCATGTTCTGATGCATGAACGGAATGGCCACCGGTGTGATGGGCATGCGCGGACCGTAGGACCATTTGTTGATGAACACAAAATCGCCTGGGAGCAAGGTGCGCTCCATGCTCTGACTTGGAATAAAAGCACCCTGAATGACTAGAGTGCGCACCAACCAGGCAACAAGAAACGCATAGAGAAACGCTTTTCCCCATTCTTTCAGGTGTTTTCCGAGGTTTTTCATCTAGGCGAATATACGTTGAGCGGGAATGTTCGTTTCCAGTTGTTCCTTTTTCTTTCAACAGTCGATGTTTGATTGTTGATTTTCGAACGTTTGATAATATTTTCAGCTCAAGCCAACAGCTTGTTTATGTGCGCAGTCTGACTGTTGCTTTTCCGTATTTTTGTCGAGATGAACTACATGAAACGTTTTTATTTCCTGCTGCTGCTGCTTCCCGTCATAGCTCAGGCACAGTTTTCAAAAGATCTGAAAAAGCTGGCTGGCTTGATGCAAGGCACCTACAGCAGCGAGGAGCAACATCTACTCGATACTACTTATTATAACATCCGGTTGAAAATTGTCCCCATCTGGTCCGATCGCTCAGATGCCCGCTGGATGTATGTGGAACAAGCACTTGTTGGGAAAGAAGAACGTCCTTACCGTCAACGCGTTTACAAACTAACAGAACCTCAAAAAGGGCAGTTTGAAAGTGCAGTGTATACACTCCAGTCGCCACTTCGCTTTGTGGGACATATAAACTTGGTTGAAAAACTGAATCCGGATTCGTTGCAATTGCGCGACGGCTGCTCGGTTTTTATGAAAAAGGTGGGCAAGAAGAAGTTTGATGGAAAAACAGATGACAAAAAATGCCCTTCCGATATGCGCAATGCCGCGTATGCTTCTTCTATCGTAAGCATTACACCGGGCATGCTCATCAGTTGGGATCGCGGGTACGATCGGGATAACCGACAGGTTTGGGGAGCTGAAAAAGGTGGTTACCGTTTTCGTAAAATCAAAAAATAGGACTCATTCCCAGAATTGAAGCGGATTGTCTAGCTGAAAAACATAGCCCGTTTGGCTTCTTAGTTTTTCACTGCTGATGGTCCGAATCAGTGGATTTTCGCTCGGCAATACTGCAGGCTTGGGTAGGTGTAATGCAACTGCTCCGGCTTCATAAAAAGCAGCCCGAAGCGGATGCTCTTGGGCGCATGCATTGAATATTCCAGTGGTTTCCGGATGATGTAGCATGGAGATGATTACACCCACGGCATCTGTTTGATGAATCATGTTAACTGGTTCGTTGCCGGGCAGTTTGCTTGATCCGAAGCGTGCCGGATTTCGGTCAGTTCCGGCCAGTCCGCTCATTCGGATGATCACCGCATTGGGGAATTGACCGATCAGTAGCTGTTCTGCTTGAAGGATGTATTCTGCTTCGGATGTTTCGGCTTGAAACGGTACATCTTCTTCCCAGTTACCGGCGCGTTTAGGATACACAGATGTGCTGCTAATCAGAACAATGCGTTGTGTTTTTTCGGGCAGTTGTTTAAGTACTTCGTTGACTTTTTGGGGATACGAGGAATAGTCGCCTCCTTTTCCGGGTGGAAAGCACATCACCAATGCATCGCTCCAAAATGCGGGAGAGATGGGCGTTTC
>CALQRR010000077.1 GCA_943333015.1 Chitinophaga pinensis
GCACTTCGTTCGAACGTCCCGAATCGGGTAAGACAGGCAACGATCCGGCAATCAAATGCTTCTGATAAAACCCGGAATCATAATTTTTTCCAACGCCCTTAAATACAACTCCTTCAATTTGCTCCCCAGATTTGACAATTCCCGCCTTAGTAGCAAAGCTCTGCAGATGCTTGATGCCGGGCAATTGCTTGATATCTTTGAGGTACGAATCAGCATTGCTAATAGGGCTGCTTTCGAAGGAATGATTGGTGTCGTATTTGCTAATTTGAATATGCGCCCCGAAACCAATAACTTTCGCCCTGATCTCCTGCTGGAAACCTGTAACAATGGCAATGGCAACGATCATCACACAAATGCCTGTAGCAATGCCTCCAATGGCAATACGGACAATGGGTGTTGACAAACGGCTGCCGCCGGCATCAGAACGCAGAAGTCGCCGGGCGATAAAAGCGGAAGTGCTCAATCTTGATAAACTGAATGAATCTGAAAACTCAAGTGCCCAAAGTTAGGAAAATAAAGGCCTTTGGCTGGATGATCCTCTTCGTAATACTCCTTCCTCATTCTCTTCGTCCACAAATCTTCAGTCGCGTGGAGGTGGTCCTCAAAACCGACGCCGATGTGGAACTCGGTGCCGAGCGGATGAAGGACTATCTGCCACTTCTTCAAGGCAAGCGTGTGGCTCTTGTGGCCAATCACACATCGCTCATCGGGAAAACACATTTGGTGGATACGTTGCGCTCACGCAAAGTCAATATTGTAAAGGTGTTCGCTCCGGAGCATGGCTTCCGTGGTGCTGCCGATGCAGGCGAGAAAATTAAATCGTCTACAGATGCCCAAACCGGATTACCGTTAATTTCCCTGTATGGCGATAATAAAAAACCTAAACCGGAGCAGCTCGCCAATGTAGACATCGTTATTTTCGATATACAGGATGTGGGCGCTCGTTTTTATACCTATATCTCAACCTTGTCGCTTGTGATGGAAGCCTGCGCCGAAAAAGGTATTCCGCTCATCGTGCTCGATCGTCCAAATCCAAACGGTCATTTTACTGACGGTCCGGTGCTTGATCCGGCATTCGCGTCCTTTGTTGGAATGCATCCCATACCTATGGTTCACGGTTTAACCGTTGCGGAATATGCACAAATGGTCAACGGAGAAGGCTGGCTTAAAAACAAAGTTCAATGTAAACTCTCCGTTATTCCTTGCAAAGGTTGGGAGCGCAGCCAGTATTATCAATTAACGGTTCCGCCCTCTCCCAATCTGCAAACCATGAACGCCATTTACCTGTATCCCTCTTTGTGTTTGTTTGAGGGTACGCTGGTGAGCATTGGCCGGGGCACACCCAAACCATTCGAGATGATTGGTTTTCCCGGAAATGCAGAAGGCCAGTTTTCGTTTACACCTAAAACAGGACCGGGAAGCAAGTCGCCGTTGTATGAAAATAAAGTCTGTACGGGGTTTGACCTTTCGGGTTTTGGGGAGAATTTTATCCGCGACACCAAAATGATTTACCTGTTTTGGCTTCAGAGTTTGTATGAAGCAAACGGGAAGAAACCCGAATTTTTTAACAGCTTTTTTGATAAACTGGCGGGAACTGATCAGTTACGCAAACAGATTCTTGCCGGGACACCCGAAGCAGAAATTCGAAAAAGCTGGGAGCCTGGATTAAAGTCATACAGGATCATGCGCAAGAAGTACCTGCTTTATGCGGATAACGAATGAACGTCCGTTTTTTTAAAAGCCCTTCGCGAATTGGACTACTCTTCAGTGGCATTCTTCTGTTGTTGGTGTCGTCCAACCTGAATTGGCCTAAGGACTATTGGAAAGGCATTTTACGTTCTGATGCACGTGGGTATTATGCCTGGTTGCCTGCGGTATTTATTTACGGTGATCTTTCGTTTCAATTTCAGGAAACGGTCGAAAATCCACAAACAGATCCTCGCCATCGGGCTGTTTACCGGATTCCGGTGGGCGACAAAATCACCAACAAATACTTCGTAGGAACAGCCGTTGCAGAAGTGCCATTTTTCCTATTAGCTCATGCTATAACACTTGCCACAGGTGGAATTCCGGATGGTTATTCGTTTTGGTATGCCTTCTTTATCAACCTGGCAGGAATCTTTTACACGCTTGCCGGATTGTTTTTCCTGCGTCGTTTATTACTCGAAAGAGGCGTTTCCGAAAATGTCTTGACCTGGACGCTCCTCGCGCTGCTTTTTGGAAGCAATCTGTTTTATTACAGCATCCTCGAGCCGGGCATGTCGCATGTGTATTCGTTTGCTTGTGTGGCCGCATTCCTCTGGTATATAAACTCCTGGTTTCAGGTTCCTGCACGAAAATCGTTGGTTGGGGCAGCATTGTTCATGGGATTGATTATCCTGATTCGTCCGGTAAACGGAATCATCGTTTTGGCAATTCCCTTGATGGCACATTCGTGGGATCACTTTAAAACACAGATAAAAGTCTTACTAAAACCGTCCATGCTGCTCCTTCCGGTGTGCGCCGGTTTACTCATCGTATTCATTCAACCGCTTCTGTGGAAACTGCAAACGGGCCATTTTACCGTCGATTCGTATCCCGGGGAAGTGTTCCATTTCTCCCATCCACATCCCATCGATTTTCTCTTCAGCTATAAAAAAGGCGCATTGCTATATACCCCGATTTTACTGTTGTCGCTGGTGGGCTATACCTTAAAGCTAGACAGCGATCGCAAGCTTACCATCTATGCAATTGTCTGGGGATTGCTCGTTCTGTATGTTTTGTCCTCTTGGTGGAATTGGTGGTACGGCGGCAGTTTTTCTTCCCGCGTACTCGTCGAATTTCTGCCGTTTTTTGCTCTCGGGTTAGCCACGTTATTAGGAGATTTCAGGAGACTGGTGAGAAAACTGAGCCGGGCGCTGATCGTAGTTTTAATCGTGATTTGTCAGATACAGATTTACCAATACCGTTATTACCAAATACATTGGGAAGAAATGACTTCCGAACGCTATTGGAATGTATTTTTACGTCCTGACCTGAAATGAGCATGGAAGATCCAATTCTACAAACGGAAATCACCACACTGCAAGCACTCGAAATTCGTGTGGGAACCATTCTCACCGCGGTCGATTTTCCGGAAGCCCGAAATCCGGCCATCAAACTCACGATCGACTTTGGTACACGGGGTATTTTGCACAGCAGTGCTCAGATAACCCAGCGCTATGATCCTGCTCGGTTAGTTGGAACGCAGGTAATTGCAGTGGTTAATTTTCCTCCGCGGCTCATCGCCGGATTCCGTTCCGAATGTTTAGTTTTGGGCGCTGCCGGAGAACAAGGCGACGTGGTGTTGATACGCCCTGAACAACCTGTTACCAACGGACAGAAAATTGCCTGAAAACGAAACATGAAAAAACGTCTGGTTCCCACTTTTGATCTCGCATTTGAAGATCCTTCCGAAAGCACAGGATTCCTCATTTGGCAGGTAACCAACCTGTGGCAACGACGCATGAAGATCAGCCTCGATCCACTTGGGCTCACCCATGTTCAGTTTCTACTGCTCAACGCGCTGGCTACCATCAACAAAACAGCCGACAAGCCCATCACACAGATGATGGTTGCCAATCACGCCAATTGCGACAAGATGATGGCTTCCAAAGTACTCCGGACGCTCGAGGAACGGAAGTTGATCATGCGCAAACCACATCACCTCGACACGCGATCTCGTTCCTTGCTGCTCACAACCCGAGGCATGGAACTCATCGAAAAAGCTACTCCTGTTTTTACAGCAACCGAAGAAGCATTTTTCGATAGCCTCAAATCCAAACAAAAAAGCTTGGATAAACGACTGAAAAAAGTCATCAAAATTAACCGCAAAGCCTTGAAGAAGCTGAGCGATGATGTCATTTCGGACGGGGTGAGTGCAACAGTTTCTGAATAATTTTCTTGCAGGAGTCAATTTCCTTGACGTGATTTGTACCCTTATTCAAGGGGTGCTGCACGAGAGTGTGGCTGAGATCATACCCTTTTCAGTTCCCCACCGGGGCTGATCGAACCTGATCCGGGTAATGCCGGCGTAGGGAGGATGGTATTGTTTTTACATGTTGTCGGATTTGCCGGCCCCTGCTATCCGTTGTACGTTTTTAATACTTACAGCGATGCGCATTTTTTTACTCAGCTTAACCTTATTTCTTGGGGGATTCACATCTGGATTTTCCCAAAATTCCCTGCAAGGAACCATCATCGATCCCGATGGAAAACCCATTGCTGGCGCTGTCATCTCCGTGAACGGAACATTCATCGCAACTTCCAGCGATGCCAAGGGAAACTACCAACTTCGTTCGCTTAAACCCGGAGAGCTTCTTATCGATGTGAACATGTTGGGCTTTTCCTCCGCCAGCAAACGTTTCACTCCAACATCTGGCTCCCGCCTCGATTTCACCCTTCAGCGTAAACTATTTTTGGCCGATGAGGTAGTTATCAGCGCCACCCGTGCCGGAGATAAGTCTGCAATGGCGTTTACTACTCTATCTAAAAAGGAAATTTCGGATCAGAATTTCGGGCAAGACATGCCCATGCTCCTCAATAGTCAACCCAACGTGGTGGTCAATTCGGATGCAGGAACGGGCATTGGGTATACCGGAATACGCGTCCGGGGAAGTGATCCTACCCGAACCAATGTAACGGTGAATGGAATTCCGATGAACGATGCCGAATCGCATGGATTATTTTGGGTCAATATGCCCGATTTTGCTTCCTCTTTGAGCAGTGTGCAACTTCAGCGCGGTGTGGGAACATCCACCAACGGCGCCGGGGCTTTTGGAGCAACACTCAACCTGCAAACCAACGATTTCAAAGGTAGTCCATACGCTTCCCTGACGTCAAGTGCAGGAGCATTCAACACCTTGCGAAACACCCTCGAGGCCGGAACGGGATTGATCAACGGATTTACCTTCGACATGCGCTTAAGTAAACTCAACAGCGATGGTTACATTGACCGCTCTTCTGCTGATTTGAAATCGTTTTTTTTATCAGCAGCATGGTACAAAGGCAATTCCACATTCCGCGCTAACGTTTTCTCCGGGAAAGAAAAGACCTATCAAGCTTGGTATGGTGTCCCGCAGGATTCCATGAACACTCATCCAACATACAATCCTGCAGGAAGCTACACCGGATCCGATGGCCGGGAAACTTTTTACGACAATCAAACGGATAACTACCAGCAGGATCATTATCAGTTTTTCTTCAACCATCAGGCACATAAAAACCTGCTGATTAATGCGGCTCTTCACTACACACGTGGAAGTGGGTACTATGAGGAATATAAAGAGGGCGAAAAATTCTCGAAGTATGGAGCGGAGGATGTGTATTTCGGCCAGCAACAAATCGTTTTCGAAGGAGACACGATTATTATTCCAACCGATACCGTTAGCCGCACATCACTCATCCGCCGCCGTTGGCTCGACAATCATTTTTACGGAACCGTGTTTTCAGCCACGTTTACGCCATCAAGTAAGCTCCGGATGATTGTTGGAGGAGGCTGGAATCAATACACGGGCACCCATTATGGGGAAGTCACATGGGCTGAATATGCTGTTGCCTTTCCTTTGAATTACCGGTATTATCAAGATACGGCAACGAAAACAGATTTTAACTTGTACGCAAAAGCGAATTATGAAATCATCAGTGGCCTCGATTTTTTTGCCGATGTCCAATACCGTACGGTCAACTATTCTTTCCTCGGTTACAACAGTCAGTTAAATCCTGTACAGCAAGATGTTCAACTGAACTTTTTCAATCCCAAATTCGGATTGACCTGGGATGTAAACAACAAACACCGGTTTTTTAGCTCGTATGCCGTCGGAAACCGCGAGCCCGTTCGGGATGATTATACCAACTCCTCTGCAAACAGTCGTCCGCTGCCCGAAAGCATGCAAGACATTGAAATGGGATACCGGTTTAAAGGAAGAAAGCTACAACTCGGATTGACTGGATATTATATGCTCTACAAAAATCAATTGGTACTCACCGGTGCCTTAAACGATGTAGGCGCTTCCAACCGGGTAAACACACCTGAGAGTTACCGACGCGGTGTCGAGATTGAAGCTGGCTGGGCCATTACACGCCGATTACTTTGGCAGGCAAATCTTGCGCTGAGCCAAAACAAGATCAAAGCGTTCACCGAATACATCAACATGGACGATACCGAAATGCAGCAAAGTTTTATGTATTCCAATACCGACATCTCCTTTTCGCCTTCCGCAGTTGCCTCATCTACCCTCGGTTTGGAAGTCGCCAAGAACCTGCGCATCTCTCTTGTCAGTAAATACGTTGGCAAGCAGTACATGGACAATACCCAATCGGATCTTCGCAAGCTGGATGCGTTTATGACGCATGCAATCCGCTTAAACTGGTTGCCGGAGAAACTAAAAACACCGGGTGTGGAATTCGCCGCTTCCGTCAACAACTTGTTCAATGTTCGCTATAGTCCAAACGGTGCCACGTATTCGGGTATTTACAGCAATGTACGGTACGACTATAACTATTACTTCCCACAAGCAGGTCGCACGGTTCAGGCGATGATCAAACTCAAATTCTAATCAGCGCGTTACTACCCAGCGTATTGTTTTGTTAAAAGAGCCTGCTGCGACGTGTACAAAATACAGTCCGGCGGGCTCTTTCGGTAATTCGAGCTGAAGAGCGGAATGAGTTCCGGGGTTCATTTCTTCCACCAGTTGCCCCACCGAATTGTAAATCCGAATCCGCAGTTCTGCTGGTTTTCCTATAGTGATGTTGAGGTTAGCATTTCCCTGTGTTGGATTTGGATAAATGGCTAATTCTGGTTCTGACACTACATTATCTTCTAGCCCAAGCGCCCCTCCTGTGGTAAACCACAATGATACATTGGTTCCAAAGTCGGCATTGAACGGTTTGAGAACAGCACCCACGTCGGCCTTTCTGAAACGAATAAAACCAGTTCCAGCAGTTGGATTCGCCCACCAGCTCAATCCGTCCTTCCCCAAATCCTCTAAAACAAACCGGTAACAACCTTGCGGAAGATCAATCGTGTCGCGGTATTCTGTTGCCGCGGCAAAACCACTTCGGCTGATTACCACATTGCCGGCAGCATCATAAATGGCCCAGGAGTTTTCATCCGGAGCATTATTGGTCAGCAGATTCACCACAAATCGCTCGGGAGCAATATACGGGGCGGTGAAATTCGATCGCTGCAAATTGTTCAACGTATATTCATCGAC
>CALQRR010000078.1 GCA_943333015.1 Chitinophaga pinensis
CGGGTTCTAGCGATGAAGGAAATCTTAGGAAATCCTCGGAGATATGGATTTATTTATCGAAAAAAAGATTTATATCCACCTATTCCAAGTCAAACCATTCACGTTGATACCAGCATTACTGATCTGGCTGGATTCGCAGAGCAAGTTGGAATCAATTACAAACTACTGAAGTATTTCAATCCATGGTTAAGGATCGATGCGTTAAATAATCCGGAAGGAAAAAAATACGCACTTAAAATCCCTCATAAAAGTGTGACCAATTACGATGCGCTATTGAGGATGGCAGATGCGGAAATGGCCCCAGCGGCAATTCCCGTAAGCGATACATTATCAGGACCATAATAAGTAATCTTCATTTTCAGTCCGGCTTCATTTTATTTAAATGCCTGAATTCCCTTCGGGTTTATCCGGGCAATAATGCCGTTAAACAATTTCCAATGCGCTGAATTTGTTAAATCAACACAGGGATTCAAGGAATGACCATTGATTCTCGCGGAATCGGGCAACAAAAAGACTAATTTTGCGGTTTGTTTTTACATGGAAAATATCGATTCCGTAGGCGAAGCTTCCATTGAAGTATACGGCGCCCGCGAACATAATCTGAAGAATATCGACGTGAGCATCCCTCGCAATAAACTGGTGGTTATTACCGGTTTAAGCGGAAGCGGAAAATCATCGCTGGCTTTTGACACCATTTATGCTGAAGGACAGCGTCGCTATATTGAGAGTTTCTCCGCCTATGCGCGACAATTCCTCGGAAATATGGAGCGTCCTGAAGTTGATAAAATCACAGGACTCAGTCCGGTTATTTCCATCGAACAAAAAACGACTGGAAAAAACCCACGCTCAACTGTTGGAACTATCACAGAGATTTACGATTTCCTTCGTTTGCTTTTTGCACGAGCCGGCGAAGCATTTTCCTATGTAACAGAGGAAAAGATGATCCGATATTCAGAACAACAGATACAAGGGTTGATTCTGAAAGATTACAGCGACAAACGTATTAGTTTGCTTGCGCCTGTTGTGAAAGGTCGTAAAGGACACTACCGCGAACTGTTTGAGCAGATCCGTAAAATGGGATATCTCAAAGTTCGCGTTGATGGAAAAGTCCAGGACATCACATTTGGGATGAAGCTCGACCGGTATAAAGTGCACGACGTTGAGATCGTGATAGATCGGATTGAAGTCAAAGAGGATGTGATTCAACGGATTGCCGAGTCACTTAAACTTGCAATGAAACATGGCAAAGGCAGCATGATGGTGCTGGATGCTGACACAGAAGCGATCCGACATTTCAGCCGTTTTCTGATGTGCCCAACTTCGGGTATTTCTTATGATGAGCCGGCGCCGAATCTATTTTCCTTTAATTCCCCTTATGGAGCTTGTCCACGCTGCCATGGATTAGGAAAGGTGACCGAAGTGGACTTAAACAAAATCATTCCAGACCCGAAGAAAAGTCTGCGCAACGGCGGTATCATTCCACTTGGGGAATACAAGAATAATTGGATTTTCGCACAAATTGAAGCCATCGCAGATAAGTATGGCTTTAGCCTCAAAGATCCGATCGAAGACATTGACGAATCGGCAATTAATGCAATTTTATACGGGACTGAGGAGATTCTGAAGATCAAGAACCCTAATTACAATTCGAGTGGTTATGCCATGCAGTTTAATGGAATTGTAAACTTCATAACCGAGCAGCATGAAGAAAGCACCTCAGAAAATACCAAAAGCTGGGCGCTTGATTACATGAACGATGTAGAATGTCCCGAATGTCATGGCGATCGTGTAAAAAAGGAAGCTCTTTGGTTTCGGATTGATGGTAAAAATATCAGTCAATTGGCTCGGATGGATATTTCTCACCTCGAGGTCTGGTTCAAGGATATTGAATCGCGGATGGAAGAACGACAACTGGCTATTGCGCAGGAAGTTGTAAAGGAAATCCGCACCCGTATTGGTTTTCTTATGGATGTAGGACTCGAATATCTGACACTTTACCGCAGTGCCGGAAGTTTATCGGGTGGAGAATCGCAACGTATCCGACTGGCAACACAAATAGGTTCGAAGCTCGTAGGTGTATTGTACATTCTTGATGAACCGAGTATCGGGCTTCATCAGCGCGACAATGTTCGTTTGATCAAAGCATTACAGGAATTAAGAGATTCGGGGAACTCCGTTCTTGTTGTAGAGCATGACAAGGACATGATTATGGCGGCCGATCATGTGATTGATATTGGCCCTGGAGCTGGAGTTCATGGAGGAAGAGTTGTTGCACAGGGCACAGGAGAAACCATAAAACAAGGTGATTCACTCACTGCTAAATACCTACGTAACGAAATTGAAATTGCTATTCCCGAAACACGTCGTGCGGGAAATGGGAAATTCCTGAAACTGTCGCAAGCTTCTGGAAATAATTTAAAAAATGTTACAGTAGAATTTCCACTGGGAATGCTTATTTGCGTTTCAGGTGTATCCGGAAGTGGCAAGTCAACGCTCATCAATGAAACCCTCTACCCTATCCTGAGCCAGTATTTCTTCCGTTCCAATAAGAAACCGCTTGCTTACAAGAAGATTGAAGGACTTCAGCACATAGATAAAGTAATCGACATTGATCAAAGTCCGATTGGAAGAACACCGCGTTCTAATCCGGCTACCTATACCAATGTTTTTTCAGACATCCGCAACCTCTTTGCCTCCTTGCCGGAAGCTAGCATTCGCGGCTACAAGCCAGGGCGCTTTTCGTTCAATGTGAAAGGTGGTCGCTGTGAGATTTGCAGTGGCGGTGGCATGCAGGTCATTGAAATGAATTTCCTACCGGATGTCTATGTGCAATGTCCATCGTGTCAGGGGAAACGTTACAACCGAGAAACACTTGAAGTGCGATACAAGGGCAAGTCGATCAGTGATGTCTTAAACATGACCATTGATCAGGCTGTTGAATTTTTCATGAATATCCCATCCATTCTGCACAAAATAAAAACATTGCAAGATGTTGGTCTAGGATATATTTCACTGGGGCAATCTTCTACGACACTTAGCGGCGGGGAAGCGCAACGCGTTAAACTGGCAACGGAATTATCGAAGAAAGATACAGGTAGTACGTTTTACATTCTGGATGAGCCGACAACGGGTTTGCATTTCGAAGATATCCGTATATTGCTTGATGTGCTTCAAAAATTGGTCGACCGCGGAAATACGGTTTTGATCATTGAGCACAATATGGATATCATAAAAGTAGCAGATCACCTGATCGATATCGGTCCGGAAGGAGGCGACAGAGGTGGAATGGTGCTGTCTGAAGGCACGCCCGAGCATGTAGCACAACATCCGACCAGCTATACAGCAGAATTTTTAAAAAAAGAACTTAACCCAATCACACATGGACATTAACAAAAAAGGGGGCCACGAGGATAAAATTATCGAGGCATTTAAGGAGAAAGACAATTTTGAAATTAAGACCACCAACTCATGGCAGATCTTCAAGATCATGGCTGAGTTTGTTGAAGGATTTGAAAAACTTGGAAAAATAGGTCCGTGTGTTTCCATTTTTGGGTCAGCTAGATCAAAACCAGAAGATCCATTCTATATCATGGCTGAAGATATTGCATATCGACTGACCATGGAAGGGTATGGCATTATAACGGGCGGCGGACCAGGCATAATGGAAGCAGGAAACAAAGGCGCACATCGAGGCGGTGGAAAATCTGTTGGTTTGAATATCGTTCTTCCTCATGAACAGGAAGGAAATCGTTACATCGACCGAGATAAGATCATCAACTTCGATTACTTCTTTGTTCGGAAGGTCATGTTCATGAAATATGCACAAGGTTTTGTAATCATGCCAGGTGGATTTGGAACGCTGGATGAATTTTTTGAGGCATTGACTCTCATCCAGACAAACAAAGTTGCCCGATTCCCATTGGTCCTTGTAGGCAAGCACTTCTGGGGAGGAATTGTGGAGTGGGTGAAAGAGCAACAGCTTCGTGAAAATCCTTTCATTGCGGAAGAAGATTTGAACCTATTCTGCTTGGTTGATACAGCCCAAGAAGCCGTTGAGGCCATCAATGAATTCTATAACAAATATATGTTTCGGCCAAACTTCTGATTTCGGAATACCAATCAATCCCCATCGAAACGGTTTATGTTCAATGGGGATTATTTTTTCAAGGAATGTGAATTGACATTTTACATTTTATGGGAACATCTTAAAAAAACATCCGTAGAAATCAAATAAAATTGTCTCATCTCTAATGGTATCGACCACTTGCTTAATCAGAAACAATTTTCGAGACGTGTTTAAAGATGAAAATTTACTGCCGGAATAGCGTTTTACCTGAGAAATCTCATATAGATGTATTGGAGTTTTACATTCTGATTTGGCAAGCCAAGGAATTGAGTTAAAAAAAATTACATTTACCCCAATCAAAAAAGAGCCTTATGAGTTCGCAGCTACCTGACGGTAAACTTTATGATCTGACCATGATCCGAGAAATCGCTCATGGAAATAACGATTTCGTTAAAAAGATGATGTCACTATTTATTGACACGATGCCCCCGGCCATCAGTGAACTAAAGCAACATCTTTCAGAAAGAAATTGGACTGCACTTGGTGCAATTGCACATAAAATAAAACCCTCCATTGACACAATGGGTATTGTATCTTTGAAAGAGGATATACGTGCGATGGAGCGTAATGGCAAGGAAATGAGCAATCTGGATGAACTTCCAGAATTAATGAACAAAGTCGATGCTGTTATTCAGCGTGTAATTGATGATCTTCATGCAGAACTAGCTGAAGGGTAACCAATAAGATATATTGTCAAATAAAAAATCCCGCCATGAGCGGGATTTTTTATTTGACAGAAATGAGTTCAACATTAAAAATCAAACGAGCTCTGGGCGGAATAAGTGGAGGGCGTCCTGTTTCCCCATAGGCCAAATTGAATGGAATAAGCAATAATGCTTTTCCACCTGTATTGAGATATCCCAAACCTTCATCCCAACCCGGAATTACCATTCCGGCTCCTAAACGAAATGAGATTGGTTGCCCGCGTAATACAGAAGAATCGAAAATGTCTCCATTTTCAAGAAAGCCTGTATAATGAACTTCGACCGTTTTTCCTCGTTCTGCTTTGATTCCCTTGCCTTGCTCAACGACATTATATTCTAGACCGGTTGAGGATAGTGTATTCTGCTTGGTTTTAACCACAAATGGCTTGGGAGCAAAATCTTTGAACACGTCCAACACTTCCACATCAAAAACTAAATAGGATCCTGAAGGAATTTTAGGCATTGGTGTTTCTCCATATCCGAGATCAGGCGGAATAGTCAGAACTGCTTTGTCTCCAACTTTTAAAAGTTGAAATGCCTCATCCCAGCCTGAAATTACCTGTTTCATCCCTATGACAAATTCAAAAGGCTGATTGCGATCACGAGAACTGTCGAATTTGCGGTTATCCACAAGGGTACCGGTATAGTGAACTTTTACCTTATCACCTTTAGCAACCGATTTCCCTTTTCCAGCATGGGTCAGCTTAACTTTTAAGCCACTGGAAGTGATAACCTCTTCATTCACTTTCAGTTTCAGTGATTGTGAGCTGAGCGTGCTCCACGACAGAAAGAGAAACGAAAAAAGAAGTATTCTCATATTTTTTTATTCAATATTTATCAATTCAACTTCGAAAATAAGGGATGAATTAGCTGGAATAGGTCCCACGCTTCTTGCTCCATAACCTAGCCATGATGGAATCATCAAAGTAGCTTTTCCTCCAACTTCTATAGCTGCAATCCCTTCATCCCAACCCTTAATCACTTCACCTTGTCCTAGCGTAAAGCTGATAGGTTGATTCCGTTCAACACTCGAATCGAATACCGTACCGTTCAATAATGTTCCAGTATAATGTACTGATACTTTCTGACCCGGCTTAGGCTTAATGCCATTACCCGATTTCCGATTGATAATAATCAATCCACTAGACTCAGGCATTTGATTGTCGCCCTTCTCTTGCATTTTAGCAAGTAAAACCTGCATTTCTTTTTCGTTCACCGTTTTCATTTCTATCTGAGCTATCGAATCTTGAAGCGCTTGTTTCTTTTGCATTTGTTCAACGGTATTCACTTCAGCCATACCAATCTCAAAACGCATCCGTTCTCCAGGTTTAATAAACGGAGGCAATGTTTCAACGCGGATTGTTTTCATAAAAAAAGAATCCGCAGGCACTAGAAAAATAGCCGAGTCGCCCGGTTGCAACATAGCTAAGCCTTCCATCAGATCTCCTTTGTATTCTGGAATGGAGAGCTGAAGTGTTACAAATCCACCTGGATTGTTTTTGGAATCAAATAACAAGGAATCTGATTTGCCGCGTTGCAAAGAATAACGGGCTCTGAAAGATACAATATCACTGATCTTAGGTAAACTGCCTGTTTTCGATTTACGAACCTGCTGAAAAATTAAACCATTCGCCGTTGATGCAAAACCTTTAGGGATATCTTTTTTCGAAACGGCTCCAGACTTCTGAGCAGAAACAATCGTTGAACAGCATAAAAAGCTGACAGACAGTATCGTTAAAATTGATGTGCGAAACATATTCATCGTTATTCGGCTTTCATAAGTTGAACTTCAAACACCAATGGCGAAAACGGCGGAATTGGCCCTTGTCCATTCGAACCATACCCTAAAACAGAAGGGATAATAAATGTAGCAGATGAGCCAACATTCATAAGTGCAACGCCTTCATCCCATCCTGCAATAACTTCTTTTGCACCCAATTTAAATGAAAATGCTTCGCCATGATCAAAACTTGAATCGAATTTCTTTCCATTCAACAGATAACCAGTATACTGCATGGTTACTTTTTGACCACTTTTTGCTTTCGCGCCATTACCTTTGGCTGTTTCAATTACATAGAGTCCAGACGCAGTAGGTGTGCCATTCAACCCTTTACGTTTCAAGTAGTCCTGAATAGCAGCAGGTTCTTCTGTCTGCATTTTATCCATCATCTCTTTTTGTTCAGAGTTCATTTGTGTTCTCAATGACTCCAAACGTTTCATGGTTTCTTGTTCAGACTGAATGTCGATGAGGCCGATGTTGAAAATGAGTTCGTCGCCGGGTTTAATTCCGGGAGGAAGTTTTTCGAGTTTATTGGAAATCAGGAAAAATGAATCCGCAGAAACGATGAACGATGCGCTATCGCCAAGATGCATGAGTGTAAGCC
>CALQRR010000079.1 GCA_943333015.1 Chitinophaga pinensis
CAAACGGACTGAGTTTTTCGGCAATGTTTCGGTCGTTGCTCAGACGAGGAACTTTATTTTGTCCCCCGAGTTTCCCTTGTGATTTCATGTATCGGATAAAGCTATCCTTTTCCATACTTCTCAGAACGAGTGGCTGCAGGACATTTCCGGTGATGAGGTCCTTGTAATAGATGTTCTTTTTCTGAAGTGCAGCATCCACTTTTAACCGGAAACGTTCGGGATCTTTGGGCTTGACATTGAATTCGACAAACCATTCGTGATACGGCAAGCCGTTTTCGGGGCTAACCTGCGGGGCAACAGTAAATTCGACCACTTCCACCACTTCGCCCAAAGAGGCTTCTTTCAAGGCTAATTCCACTTCTTCGGCAATGACGTGCTCGCCAAAGGCAGACGTAAAATGCTTGATGCGGCCGGTAACCACCAGTCGGTATGGAGCGGTACTGACAAACTTCACAGTATCGCCGATGTTATAGCCCCAAAGACCGGCGTTGGTATTGAGGATCAGCACATAGTTGACATCCAGTTTCACATCTTTCAACGAAATGCGGGTTGGCTGTTCGGAGAAGAATTCATCTACTGGAATGAACTCGTAAAAAATGCCCGAATCCAGAATCAGTAAAAGGCCCTGAGAAGGTTGTTTATCCTGATAGGCGATAAATCCTTCCGATGCCGGAAACAATTCCACCGAATCCACCTGTTTGCCGATCATCTTCTCGAAACGTGCGCGATACGGTTCAAAATTGACCCCTCCGTAAACAAACAAAGAGAAATTGGGGAACAGCTCGCGGATGGGCTTTCCGCCTGTTTTATCTTGCAGAACCTCAAAATACATCTGCACCCAGGAAGGAATACCACTGATGAGTGTCATGTCTGCATGCAGGGTTTCTTCGGCAATCCGATTCACTTTGGTTTCCCAATCTTCGATGCAATTGGTTTCATAAGTGGGCATTTGGTTGCGACGCAAATATTGCGGAACATGGTGATTGACAATTCCGCTGAGTCGGCCCAGAGGGATACCTCCAATTTCACTCAGAACAGGACTGCCCGAGAGGAAAATGAGTTTCCCATCAACAAAATCGGCATTACCTGTTTCGTGAATGTAAAGCAGCAGTGCGTTTCTGGCCGATTCTATATGGTTGTGAATGGAATCGGAGGTGATGGGAATGAACTTGGTGCCAGAAGTGGTGCCCGAGGTTTTACAGAAATAAATGGGTTTGCCTTTCCACAAAACATCCGCTTCTCCTTTGGTGGCACGATCGATATACGACTTCAGTCCTTCATAATCGCGAACAGGAACCTTCGTTTTGAACTCCTCATACGTATGAATGTGTTCAAAATCATGGTCTTTTCCGAAGGCGGTCTTTTGAGCGTGTTGAATAAGCTGCTGAAATACGCGTTCCTGAGTTGCAACAGGGTTGTTACTCCACCGACGAACTTGTCGAGCAACGTATGCAGCAATAGGTTTGGCCAAGAATGATTTAAGTCCCATGATAGGCTGCAAAAATAGGAAGAATCGGACGTCTGAAAGCGATTCACAGATAATATAACTGGAACCATGGATTGATGGGAGGAATTGTTCGGAGAAATGATCAAATTCACAGCAGGGGCATGAAGAATCGAGATTCATACAAGTGCTTCGACCTAAAACTGCTGGTTCATTAACTGAATGATGGAGGAGGCAGGATGTTGCACCAGCGATAGCAGCGGAAAGCCCCGACACAGGAATATGGGGAAAGGGAATTAACATATTGAAAAAAACAGGAAACAGGGCGAACGTAAACGGGCCTTGCAGCGTATAGCGCGATGCGAAGCAGGTGCCCTGAATAAATAAAACAGTGTCTGCTCGGGAGAAAAACTTCCTCCTGCTTCAAATGCATTTGTTTGTACATTTGGGCGCAAAATTCGGGCGACAACGCTGAACATACTGCGTTGTCATCTGTTAGTCGATACTGAAAAATCAACGCATATGAGCGGAACGAGCGAATACATTCCATTGCTGATTCAACTGGTCTTTGCTGGCGGATTTGTACTTTTGGTGCTGATAATCACGCACTTGATTGGTCCTAAACGCGATGGTGCACGCAAGCTGGAGAGTTTTGAGTGCGGCATTGAATCCAAAGGAAATGCCCGTCTGCCTTTTTCTATCAAATATTTCCTCACCGCCATTCTGTTTGTGTTGTTTGATGTGGAGGTGATCTTTTTTTATCCATGGGCCACCAATTTCCGTGAATTCGGGATGGATGGTTTCATCAGCATGCTCATTTTTGTGGCTTTTTTCCTGCTCGGGTTCTTGTATCTGATGAAGAAGAAAGCGTTTAAATGGGAATAACGAGTCAAATTAAACGAGCATCATGAGTGATTTGAAAATGGTGGAAGCCCCTGAAGGTCTTGAGGGACAAGGTTTCTTCGCCACAAGTCTGGATACAGTGATCGGTCTTGCCCGTGCAAATTCGATCTGGCCATTGCCCTTTGCGACATCCTGTTGTGGGATTGAGTTTATGGCAACGATGGGGTCGAATTATGACCTGGCCCGTTTTGGTTCAGAACGTTTGAGCTTTTCGCCCCGTCAAGCCGATTTGCTGATGGTAATGGGCACTATTGCTAAAAAAATGGCTCCAGTGCTTAAGCATGTGTACGAGCAAATGGCCGAGCCTCGCTGGGTGATTTCCGTTGGTGCCTGTGCCTCGAGTGGTGGTATTTTTGACACCTATAGCGTCCTGCAAGGCATCGACCGCATTATTCCGGTGGATGTGTATGTGCCAGGATGTCCGCCACGTCCCGAACAAATCATCGATGGGGTGATGAAAATACAGGAATTGGTGAAGAACGAAAGTCTTCGCCGCCGCAATCAGCCCGAATACAAAGCATTGCTCGCATCATACGGTATCGAATAACATGGCATTGACGCAGGAAATTACCCTAGCCCGTCTTCAGGAACATTTTGGAGATGCAATTCTCAGTCACGCAGAACCATTCGGGTTTCTGACCATTGAGATTCCGGCAGACCGCATCTTGGATGTGGTTGGTTTTTTAAAGAATGAGGCCGATTTGGCTTTCGGATATTTGACCGACCTCTGTGCCGTTCACATGCCGGAGCAATCAGGACGTGAAATTGGTGTGGTATATCACCTGCACAGCTTGACCAACAATGTCCGCATCCGCATCAAATGCTGGATTCCGGAAGCGGCGCCGGAGATTGCCTCTGCAACATCTCTGTATGCAGGAGCAAACTGGATGGAACGCGAAACGTACGACTTCTACGGCGTTCGTTTCCAAGGACATCCGAACTTAAAACGCATTCTCAATGTGGATCACATGGAGATATTCCCCATGTTGAAACAATATCCACTGGAAGATTCTTCCCGTGAAGATAAAGACGACCGTTTCTTTGGACGTTAATACGACAGTAATGGCAGAACAATCGATTTTCGGCGAAGAGCATATAGAGACAGAGAATAAGCAGTACAATACGCTGAATCTCGGTCCGACGCACCCTGCAACGCATGGTGTATTTCAGAATATCCTGCAGATGGATGGAGAGATCATTATGAGCTCCGAAGCCACTATTGGCTACATCCACCGTGCCTTTGAAAAACTGGCTGAGCACCGTCCATTTTATCAGGTAACCCCCATCACCGACCGCTTAAACTACTGCTCCTCTCCGATCAATAACATCGGATGGCACATGACGGTTGAAAAACTACTGGGCGTGCAAACACCTAAAAAGGTGGATTACATGCGCATTGTGGTGATGGAACTTTCGCGTATTGCTGATCACATTGTGTGCAATACGGTGATTGGTGTGGATACTGGTGCGCTGACCGGATTTACCTACATGTTTCAGGAACGTGAACGCATCTACGATATTTTTGAGCAGATGTGTGGCGCTCGATTGACTACCAACATTGGTCGCATAGGAGGATTTGAACGCGATTTCAGTGCGAAAACGATTCAGCTCATCCGCGAATTCATTGCTGGCTTTCCGAAACGCTTTGATGAGTTTGAAGGCATGTTGTTGCGTAACCGAATTTTCATGGATCGCATCATCAATGTCGGTCCTATTTCGGGAGAACGCGCGTTGGAATATAGTTTCAGCGGTCCGAATTTGCGGGCTGCCGGGGTAGATTATGATGTACGGGTGATGAATCCGTATTGCTCCTACAACGACTTCGACTTTACCATTCCCATTGGAACAAACGGCGATACGTATGACCGCTTTTGTGTGCGTCAGGCGGAGATCCGAGAGAGTCTAAAGATTATTGAAACGGCGTTGAATAATATGCCAGAGGGAAATTTCGTGGCCGATTGTCCGGAGTTTTATCTGCCTGCGAAGAAAGATGTGTACACCAGCATGGAGGCGCTCATCTGGCACTTCAAAATTGTGATGGGTGAAGTCGATCTTCCCAAAGGAGAAGTCTACCATTCGGTAGAAGGAGGAAACGGGGAACTTGGATTCTACCTCATCTCTGATGGAGGCCGTACACCTTACCGACTGCATTTCCGCCGTCCGTGTTTTATCTACTACCAGGCTTATCCGGAAATGATCAAAGGATCGATGCTTTCGGATGCAATCCTTACTATGTCGAGTATGAACGTTATTGCGGGCGAACTCGACGCTTAAAAAATTAACCGAATGTCAGCACATCCAACAGGTACGCATTCTTTCGACCCAACGCTGCGGAGTCAACTGAAGTTCAGTGAAGACGCCATGGCCACCATTCGCACCATCATTGGCCGGTATCCCGAAGGGAAATCCAAGTCGGCATTGCTCCCCATTTTGCACATTGCACAAGCGGAGAACGAGGGCTGGCTTAGTCCGGAAGCGATGGATCTGGTTGCCAACATCCTTGGAATTCAAGCCATTGAAGTATTTGAAGTGGCTTCATTTTATTCGATGTACAACTTGCAACCGATAGGGAAATGTCAGTTGGAAGTCTGCCGCACGTCCTCTTGCTGGACCCGTGGTGCCGATGACATCATCGCGTACATTGGAAAAAAACTCAACATTAAGGTGGGTGAAACAACGCCGGACGGGATGTTCACACTGAAAACAGTGGAATGTCTTGGATCGTGTGGCAGTGCGCCCATGTTGCAGTGCGGTGCCGAATACCACGAAAACCTCACCGAAGACAAAGTGGACCATCTCTTAGAGCGCTTGCGCACTGAAGGGAAACGCCACAATTACACGGATCTCGAATACAAAAACAGTAAGTAACAGAGTACACCATGGGTAGAAAACTGCTGTTAACACACGACAACGTTCCGGGCATTGCCACATACGAAGTGTATCGCTCCAAGGGCGGATATGCATCGGTGGAGAAAGCCATCAAAACCATGACACCGGAGGCGATCGTGGAAGAAGTAAAAACTTCCGGTCTTCGCGGACGCGGCGGAGCGGGCTTTCCAACAGGTATGAAATGGAGTTTTCTGGCCAAGCCCGAAGGCGTTCCACGTTACCTGGTCTGCAATGCAGATGAATCAGAGCCGGGAACATTCAAAGATCGGTATTTGATGGAGCGTATTCCACATTTGCTCATCGAAGGAATGATCACCTCGAGTTTTGCATTGGGTGCCAACACCTCGTACATCTATATTCGAGGGGAATATTTTTATGTTGCCCGCATCCTCGAAACTGCCATTGCCGAAGCCTATGCCAACGGCTGGCTGGGGAAAAACATCCTTGGTTCTGGATATGACCTCGACCTGTATGTGCAGGTTGGCGCAGGTGCTTACATCTGTGGGGAAGAAACAGCGCTCTTGGAATCACTCGAAGGGAAACGTGGAAATCCACGCATTAAACCACCTTTTCCCGCCATTGCAGGGTTGTACGGTTGTCCAACAGTGGTCAACAACGTAGAAACCATTGCAGCTGTCGTTCCAATCATCAACGATGGCGGCGAGGCGTATTCCAAAATTGGAATCGGTCGTTCTACAGGAACGAAGCTGATCTCCGCATCCGGGCACATCAACAAACCGGGTGTGTACGAAATTGAAATGGGCTTGCCGGTGGAAGAGTTCATCTTCTCCGACGAATATTGTGGAGGCATCGCCAACGGCAAACGCATGAAAGCATGTGTACCGGGCGGTTCATCTGTTCCCATTTTGCCCGATTACCTGGTTTGTAAAACCGCTTCCGGTGAACCACGTCTAATGTCTTACGAATCGTTATCCGATGGTGGATTTGCAACGGGTTCCATGTTGGGATCAGGCGGATTCATTGTATATGATGAAAACCAGTGCATTGTGCGCAACACCTGGAATTTCAGCCGTTTTTATCACCATGAGAGCTGCGGACAATGCAGTCCGTGTCGGGAAGGAACCGGATGGATGGAGAAAGTGTTGCACCGGTTGGAAAAAGGATTGGGCAATTTAGACGACATCGATTTATTGGTAGATGTTGCCCGCCGGATTGAAGGAAATACCATTTGCCCTTTGGGCGATGCGGCGGCTTGGCCTGTTGCAGCGGCCATTCGTCATTTCCGTCATGAGTTTGAATACCATGTGCAGAATCCAGAGAAGGTGAAAGATCCGAAACACGGACACCACGAACCCATTATGCCCGTAGCTCCGGTTATGGTCAACGCTTAATTTGACGCATGTATTTATGGACTTGCTGAAAGTAACGATAGACAATCAAACCATTGAAGTTCCTCCGGGAACGACAATACTCCAAGCCGCCCGGATGATCGGGAAGGAAGTGGCACCACCGGCGATGTGCTTTTACACCAAGCTCAAAACATCGGGTGGATATTGCCGTACCTGCATTGTGAAGGTGAGCAAAGGATCTGAAAAAGATCCGCGTCCGATGCCAAAATTGGTTGCTTCTTGCCGCACTACGGTGATGGATGGCATGGAAGTTCAAAACTATACCTCGCCCGAAGTAGTAGATGCCCGCAAAGGTGTTGTGGAGTTTTTGCTGATCAATCACCCACTCGATTGTCCTATTTGCGATCAGGCAGGCGAATGCCATCTGCAGGATTTGTCCTACGAAAACGGAAAAAGCAAAAGCCGTTACGAGTTTGACCGTCGGACGTTTGAGAAAATCGACATTGGCGACAAGATCAAATTACACATGACCCGTTGCATTTTGTGCTACCGCTGTGTGAAAGTAGCCGATCAACTTACCCCAGGACGTGTTCACGGGGTAATGAATCGCGGCGATGTTTCAGAAATCAGTACGTATATTCAGCATGCGGTCGA
>CALQRR010000080.1 GCA_943333015.1 Chitinophaga pinensis
CAGCTTTGGGGATTTTTAAATCAGAAAGGCGAAGAATCCATTGAACCCAAATTTGACGAATTAGTATATAATAAAGGCGCTGTTGTTTTTGGAAAAACACCTCAGGCGGACGGTAGTTTCTTATGGTCTGTTATTGACGGGTATGGCCGGGAGGTTCAGTCAGAACGCTACAGTGAAGTCGTTCGTTTTTCGGATGGACTTGCTGCGGTGCGAACGAAAGATGGGTGGGGATTTGTCAATAATCTGGGTGCGGAGATTGTACCACCGAAATACGATGCGGTACGGAATTTTTCATCCGGAAGAGCTGCCGTCAATTTGAATGGAGAATGGGGATTTATTAACAATACGGGCCATGAAGAGATTCCTGTGTTTGAACGGATGCCTGTGTTTGAGGAGGAGATTCCAAAAACGTTCAGTGATTCGGTCAAGAGTATTCGTGAATCGTTTCCATTGTTTCTGATGGAAGTATTGGGCGATTTTAACGCAACCTGCGCCTGTGTTGAAGACGAAACCGCCGACAATAGCAGTTTGCATCCCTTGTGTATCAATAAAATTGGTAAAATAATTCCGTCGCTGGTGTGTTCGCCCTACACCCATAAGGCCGATTTATTTGAACCGGAAGCAGAGTTGAATCCTTCGTTACGGTTAGTTCGCGTTGCCGGGCGTTGGTTAACGATAGATAAAAACGGTACTGTTCTGAACTGATTACAACCTGCTGCTTTCGGGATGTTTGCCGAGCGTTCAATGCCTGTTGTTATAAGTACTAGTTAAATGAAATGCGCTTCGGCTTTGCAGGCATTTTTGTAAACGAAGGATAGATATGACCGCACTGCTGAACAGTTCCGAAAGCGGTAGTGATAGAGCGAAAAGCCCGCAGCCCATCGGGTGAGGACTTGCAGCGAAAGCACGGACACCGCCACCACAAGCATTTGAGTATTTAGATGTGTGAAGGTTCCGCTCAAATTGATTTTACACCAATCCTCAGTGTTACCGAAAAAAGGCAGTCTATTTTCGCTCCGATATATGCAAGTAACAGCGTATTACAATTGGACGAAAAAAATCAATACTACTGTTCAAAGTAGCAAACGTTCCCTCCTACCCAGGATTTGTCCTTGTTGAATTTAACGCCAATCATTTCCCCACGACTTAACCGAGAAAGATTGACAACCAATTCAGGTCGTTTGTTGGCGTCTTCCCAGAAATAGAGCAAACGTACTTCGACTTTAACCTTGCCATCGGGAGCTTGCAAAACAGGTTCATACTTCACTTTTCGTTGCAAGAGATAACCCGAACGTTCCTCCTGAGGAATGGCATCAATATCCGCCTGCGTCAGGTGAAACAACACACCTGTTCCAGAAAAAGAAAACAGAGGCTTCAAAACATAGTTCTCCAGATCAGTCGGCATGGTACTGATATCATGTAAAAAACGACATTCAGGAACATATGTACTCTGGAGAAAAGGCATCACATATTTACTAATCCGAAAGAACCAGTTTGGATGACCGGCCCATTCTACATCGACATTTTCGGTTAGGTGAAATTGACATTGTAGATCTGAACGCCGACTAAATTCATCAAAAATGACGCGGTTATAAATGCGGTACACAGGCGTTTTCACACCATCGCGCATGTAAAAGAGTTTTCTGTCTTCCCGAATAATTTCGGTGATGCATACTGGTCGGACACCTGTTTGATTTTCAGTGACGACAAAATCGATAGATGTGCTCTGCTTGTATGGTTCAATCTCGAGAAGAATGACATTTTCGGGAGCATGTCCGTTGAGCAGCAGTTGTTTAAAACGTTTGTTATACGACACAGAATCAAGTCCGCTGAAAAACGCACTGAAATTTTCGGGAACAAAGAAATGTTTGCGGTATTGTTCCTGAATGAAATCCTGAAACGCGTATAAGGAAGGAAAGCCTTGAAGTTCAATCAATTGCGGCAATAATTCGCCGGAATCATCGAGACAGACAGCAAAATCCAACGCGAGGAAGTTGGAATGCTCATTTTCGTTAGGAACAAAAAGATGTTCCGGAACGGCTGCTTGGGTTAGGGATTTGAAATCATCGCGCAGCAACGTCTGAATAATACTTTCACCTGCTTCTGTTATTTTTTCACGAAACGATCGCGGGAAGAATACAGGCGATTCGGCTACTCTGAAATGCACTTTATAGTTGAAATGACCATTTACATCATCCAGAAATTCAGCGTATTTCTCCTCTGTAAACTCGCGGTTATAGCGTTCGCGGATATCCTGTATCATAGCTATTTCAAAATCAGTTTCTTCCCTGCAACAACGGCATTTTGAAGGAAATTTGGAAGGATAGTATCGTGGGTGAAAACAATTTTATCGGGGTCATTTAAATGTTCAATCATGCTGTGGTATTTGGCCTCGCCGTGCTGATCAATCACATTTTGTTTCTTTTCCTCTTTTTCCAAATGAACGAGCATACCACGTGAATCCGCTTCGGGATGAAACTGAGTACCGAAAATAGCATCGTCAAAACGCATGGCCATAACACAGCGTTCCAATTTGACATGTGGCCGGTATTTTTCGATGCTCAAAACATCCCCGCCCATCGCTCGAATTTTCTTCATATCAGGTTTTGTGACTTGCCAATCGCGCGAATCAACAGCCCAGAAAGGATCGTGTAATCCGGCAAAAAGCGGCTCACGCACACCTGCACCTGTCATGTGAATAGGCATCACTCCAAAAGAGGTTGAAATACGCTTCGACACTTTGCCCAGTCCGTAATACCGGCTAAAAAGCTGGAAGGAATGACAAATTAGAAATACGTATTTCTTAACATCTACCTGATGACGGTTATGCAACCGAATTTCATCCATGAAGGTGAAATAGGCTTTTTCCCAATCCGATCCTTCGCTATCGACCGGACTACCTGGGCCACCTGTAGAAATGTACACATCGAAACTTAAATCCGGCGTTTCTGCTTTTCCCCGCACATCAAACACAACAACGTCCATTTGAATGGCATTGGCATGTCCAAATTCAGTCAACAATTCGTGTATACAGCGCATGCCCTGATTGGCTTCACCATCATACAAATCCAAAATTGCTGCACGCATCGTTCTATCTATCATTGAATTCGTGTATTAATATCAAACCAGTGAAACCTGTTTAAGTTCCAACCAAGGTTTGATCTAAAATGTAATCGACCACCTTCACCAAATCTCCTGTTTCCTCATACACCTTCAATTGCCGGTCGGCACCGGTTCCGCGTTCGAGCATTGTATGCACATAATTGATACTGTCGCGACTTCCAAGATCATCCACAACATCATCAATAAAGTCGAGTAATTCGAGAATCAATGATCGGGTTCTCACCTCTTCTTCTTTCCCAAAATCGATCATTTTTCCATCAATTCCGTACCGCCCAGCTCTCCATTTATTTTCATTGATCAATGCTCTGGTATAACTCATAAAATTGAGGTTGGCTGTTCGTAGCTTGTACAATTTGGCAACAAGAGCTTGGAAAATAGCAGCAATGGCGATGGTTTCTTCCATCAGCATGGGGATATCACAAATGCGGAATTCGATGGTTGGAAAGAATGGGTGCACCCGTAGATCCCACCAGATTTTTTTTGCATTGTCGATACAACCTGTCTTTACCAACAGGTTGACATAGCCGATAAAATCTTCGTAGGTATTGAAATAATCGGGGATTCCGGTACGGGGAAACTTATCGAAAACCTTGGATCGGAAGCTTTTAAAGCCGGTATTTCGACCTTCCCAAAACGGGGAATTGGTGCTTAATGCGTATACGTGGGGAAGAAAATAACGAACAGAATTGGCAATGTGCATCGCCATGTTTTTATCGGCAATACCCACATGAACGTGCAAACCAAAAATGAGGTTTGAGCGGGCTGCTTCTTGCAATTCATTCACGATATCTTCATACCGTGGATTAGGGGTGATGAGCTGCGTGCTCCAATGGGAAAATGGATGTGTCCCGGCGGCACCGATTCGTAATCCGAGATCTCCGGCAACCTGAGAAACGGTCTTGCGCAAGTTGGCCAAATCCTTTCGGGCCTCATCCACATTTCTGCAAATCCCTGTGCCAACTTCGACTACAGCCTGATGCATTTCTGCTTTCACCTGATCGTCGAGAATCCGTCCTGCGTGTTCAACTATTTTCTGATCATGAGAGGATAATTCCCGGGTTTCGGGATTAACAACCATGTACTCTTCTTCAATTCCAAGGGTAAAAGCAGGTGCAGACACAGAATATGGGTATAATGTGAGATGTGATTGAGCGCTAATGCAAAATAGAAAAACACCGGAAACAACCGCATGGGAGTTCCGGTGTTTTTATACACAGATGGATCAGGCTTTTTCAGCCACCGCCTTTTTGGCAACTGTTTTCTTAACAGGAGTTTTATCAACTGGAGCCTTCGTCTTAACAGTCGCTTTGACTTTGGGTGCTTCCGCAGAAGGAGAAAGTTTCAAGACCGCTTTGCTAATATAGGTTCCCCAAGTAAGGTTATCCTGCCCTGATTTTTGAGCACGGGCGCGTTCTATAGCATAGTTGGCAGCGGTATCAACCACCCAATCAAAATTCTCTTTACCGACACTGGCAATGTCCGCATCAGGAGCCGGATTGCAAAAATCGATGGCGTATGGAATTCCGTCACGTACGGCAAATTCTACCGTGTTGAAATCATAACCCAAAGCATGGTTAAGATTTAATACGTATTGTTCAATCGTTTTGAGCAATTGAGAACTTGATGGTTTGCTATCGACCACATATCTTAAATGATGCGGATTACGAGGTTCATATTGCATGATGCGGACGTGTTTGCCTCCAATACAATAGCACCGGTAATATTCTTCAAAAACAATTTCTTCCTGAAGCATCATCACCAGCTGGCCTGTTTCATGATACGCTTTAAAAAGCTCTTCCGCATTGTTCAGTTTGTAAACACTTTTCCACCCACCGCCTGAATGTGGCTTCATGTATGCCGGAAATCCAATATGATCGAAAATAGCATCCCAGCTCAAAGGGAAATTAAGATTCCGAAATGAATCTTCGGAAGTATCGGCAGGGCGCTCATACGAAGGAAGTAGTACTGTTTTGGGAACAGGAACACCAAGTTTAACCGCAAGTGCATTATTAAAAAACTTCTCATCCGCACTCCACCAAAATGGATTGTTGATCACCGCCGTTCCAGATATCGCCGCGTTTTTCAAATAGGCACGATAAAATGGAACATCCTGAGAAATACGATCAATAATGACAGCGTAATCGGTTGGTTCTGATTGAGAAACTATGTCAATAAGAACACGTTCTGCCTGAATGTCTTTCAAGCCCATCGCATTGATACGCTCAATTACAGCATCTGGAAAAGTCGATTCCATGCCGTGAAGAATTCCTATTTTTTTCATAAAGTGTGGTATTGATTTTTTTTGGGTGGTTAAGTTTCTAAGTTGATTAAAGATAGTGATGAAACATTTCAAGCCAACGACTTCTGTAAATCTACAGAAGAGCAATCGAATTTCCTTGTTAGCATATTATTAAAAATAACGACCCATTAAAGCAAACTAAGCAACGTTTACGAAGAACAAGTGCGGTATAATCATTTTTATAGCACAAAGATACTATTATCAATAACACATAGTGAGTTGTTGATATAAAATTGAATGCGATGCAGAACGATTTGAGAATTCAAGGAGTTTTGCTTCAATGGAAAGGAATAAAAAACAGATGGATTCCGCTGGACGATCGCTTGAAGCATCCTGGACATTACAGACATTTGAAGGCATTCATTCGTTGGAACTGAATCGGAATGTTCATGTGGATGTTTTCCTTCCGCCAGGGTATGCTCAAGGGCATGATCTGCTTCCTGTGTTGATGTTAAACGACGGACAGGACAGTGATAACATGGGTTTGCTGGAAATTCTTAATGTGTTGTCGGATGAACAGTCGGTCGTTCCGTTTATTGTGATCGGAATTTTTTGTGGGGAACGTATTCAGGAATATGGGGTGGCCTCACGTGCCGATTACAAGAAACGTGGAAGTCGAGCAAAGGCATACAGTTCTTTTATTACCGACCATTTGTTTCCCTTTTTAGAATCCCAGTTTCGGGTAAAATCAACCACCGGTAAAAATGCAATTGCGGGATACTCTTTAGGAGGATTATCGGCGATGGATATTGCCTGGAATCATCCGGAGGTTTTCTCGTTTGCCGGTGCTTTTTCTGGAGCATTCTGGTGGAGAAAACGTGATCTTGATAAAGGATATACGGAAGCTGATCGCATCATGCATGCAGAAATCCATCATGGAACTTTTAAACCGGGTATGAAATTCTGGTTTCAGGCCGGCACGCAAGATGAAGCTGCTGATCGGAATAACAATGGCATTATTGACGCTATCGACGATACGCTGGATCTTATATCGGCATTAATTACAAAAGGCTACAAACCATATTACGATGTTGTTTATCACGAAGTAAAAAACGGTAGACACGATGTTCCCACTTGGGGAAAAGCAATGCCATATTTTCTTCGTTGGGCATTTGGAAAGAAATAGTCCTCCATATTCCGGTAAAATCTTCGACATTTAATTCTGTTGTGGTTGCTGAATCTTAAACGTTTATTGAGATGAAAACAAGTAAACGAAGATTTTCAATCAGTGTATTTTAATCCCCTAAACAACCCTATGCGCTATTTTCTTCGACTTCGTTACAAGGGCACACATTATCATGGGTGGCAGTTTCAGACCAATGCCATTTCGATACAGGGTGTGGTAAATGATAAATTATCTCAGCTCCTAGAAGAAAAAATCGAAACCGTTGGTTGTGGCAGAACCGATACTGGGGTGCATGCAGAAGAATATTATGCGCATTTTGATTGTGATCAAGATCTCGATACAAAGGCTCTGCTTGAAGCCCTCGCTGCTCAGCGTGTTCCCGGGATTGAATTCCGTGGTATCTCCAAGGTCGATGACCGCCTTCATGCCCGTTTCAGTGCCCTGAGCCGAAGCTATGAATACAGAATTACACGCAGCCTAAATCCGTTTTTAAAAGGAAGAACCTTTTACGTTCACGATGAAATTGATCTCGATCTTCTTCGTAAAGTGACAGCCGATTTACTAGGTACCCATGATTTTGCAGCATTTTCGAA
>CALQRR010000081.1 GCA_943333015.1 Chitinophaga pinensis
CAAATAACGGATGATAGAGATAATATCCTGCTTGGTAAGTCCGCGCGTTTCCTGGTCAATTTCCAGGTTTAGCTTTTTGTTGATACGATAACGACCAACATCTCCGAGATCATACCGCTTGTCTGAGAAGAAAAGCTTGTCGATGATACCACGAGCAGTCTCCTCATCAGGTGGTTCAGCGTTACGAAGCTGACGGTAGATATGCTCTACGGCTTCTTTCTCTGAATTGGAAGTATCCTTCTGAAGCGTATTATAAATGATGGTGTAATCTGCAGAGTTAATATCATCCTTATGCAGAATGACTGATTTTACTCCAGATTCAAGAATCAGATCCAAATGATCTTTTTCGATCACGGTTTCGCGGTCGATGATCACTTCATTCCGTTCGATGGAAACAACCTCACCGGTGTCTTCATCAACGAAATCTTCAATCCAAGTTTTCAAAACCCTCGCAGCCAATTTACGGCCGATAGCATTTTTAATACTTGATTTGCTTACTTTGAATTCATCCGCAAGACCAAAAATCTCTAGGATATCTTTATCGCTTTCGTAACCGATTGCACGAAGCAGCGTTGTAACCGGAAGTTTTTTCTTACGGTCGATGTACGCATACATCACACTGTTAATATCGGTTGCGAACTCAATCCAGGAACCTTTAAAAGGAATTACTCTGGCAGAGTAAAGTTTTGTACCGTTTGCATGTCGGCTTTGGCCGAAGAACACGCCCGGTGAACGGTGAAGCTGGGATACAACAACACGTTCAGCACCATTGATAACAAAGGTGCCTTTCGGAGTCATGTATGGAATAGTTCCCAGATAAACGTCCTGCACGATTGTTTCAAAATCCTCGTGCTCCGGATCAGTACAGTAAAGTTTTAGTTTTGCCTTCAGCGGGACGCTGTGGGTCAACCCGCGATCCAAACATTCCTCAATGGAGTAACGTGGTGGATCGATAAAATAATCGAGAAACTCCAGAACGAAATTGTTCCGTGCATCCGAAATCGGGAAGTTCTCAGCAAACACCTTGAAGAGACCTTCATTCTGACGATTTTCCGGAGTTGTTTCGAGCTGGAAGAAATCCTTGAACGATTGAACCTGAACATCGAGGAAATCCGGATAGTCAATAGGGAGCTTGCTAGAAGCGAAGCTGAACCTGCTCGGGCGTTTTTTTGTGTAAGTCAAGGGACTCGGAATTTAAATGAAATGATGCAAAAGAAAAAGGGGATGCATACAAACAGCTAAAGACCTCAATAAATATTGAAGTCTTTGCTGTTGTTAATGTTGAGATAGGGTTATTTAACCTCTACTTCAGCACCGGCTTCAGTCAGTTGCGATTTCAACGCTTCTGCTTCTTCCTTGCTTACACCTTCTTTGAGGGGCTTTGGAGCACCGTCAACAAGATCCTTTGCTTCTTTCAGTCCAAGACCAGTTAATTCCTTAACCAGTTTCACAACTGCGAGTTTGTTACCACCAGCTGCCTTAAGGATTACGTCGAACGCTGTTTTTTCTTCAACAGCTGCACCAGCATCTCCTGAAGGAGCTACCATTGCTACTGCCGCAGCAGCCGGTTCGATACCGTATTCGTCTTTAAGGATTTGAGCCAGTTCGTTCACTTCCTTAACTGTCAGGTTAACCAACTGTTCCGCGAAAGCTTTCAAGTCTGCCATTGTATGTTGTTTTTAGTTGAATGTACAAAAAGGGTTACAAAAAAAAGGGGGTGAGATTATTCAGGACGCTCAGAGAGAGTCTTAACCAATCCTGCGATTGTATTTCCACCCGATTGAAGAGCAGAGATAACATTCTTCGCAGGCGATTGCAACAATCCGATGATTTCGCCGATAACCTCGTTTTTGGTTTTGATAGCAATAAGAGCATCAACCTGATTGTCGCCAATGTAAAAGGACTCTTCTACATATGCTGCTTTCAACGTTGGTCTATCACTTGTTTTACGGAACTCCTTGATAAGTTTCGCTGGCTCATTTACAGAATCTGTAAACATGACAGCTGTGGCGCCGTGAAGTACAGGGAATAATGGAGAGTAATCCATTTCCATGCGTTCAAACGCTTTTCTTAGCAAAGTGTTCTTAACTACCTTCAATTCAATCTTACGGTTGAAGCAGATACGACGAAGTTTATTCGTCTTCTCTACTGTCAATGAAGATGTGTCGGTGAGGTAGAAGTTCTTCGTTGCATTTAACTTTTCAACCAGTTCAATGATTACCTGGTCTTTTTCTTCTTTCTTCATCTTTTCAAGAATTAAAAGGGTTAGATAATCAGGCGCCGATTGACTTAACGTCAACTGCTACTGAAGGACTCATCGTACTCGACATGTAAACGCTTCTTACATAGATACCTTTTGCGGAAGAAGGCTTCAGCTTCAGAATAGTCTGAATAAGCTCTCTTGCGTTTTCGAAAAGTTTGTCTTCTGTAAAAGATGTTTTGCCGATTGCTGCATGCACGATACCTGTTTTATCCACTTTGAAATCGATTTTACCGGCTTTTACTTCTTGCACGGCTTTACCGACTTCAACGGTAACAGTACCTGTTTTGGGATTGGGCATCAAACCACGAGGTCCAAGGACACGTCCAAGGGCACCTACTTTGGCCATAATGCTCGGCATGGTGATGATAACATCAACATCCGTCCAACCACCTTTGATTTTCTCAATGTAATCATCCAGTCCAACAAAGTCAGCACCTGATGCGCGGGCTTCATCCTCCTTATCAGGAGTACAAAGTACCAACACGCGAACTGTTTTACCTGTTCCATGTGGAAGAGACACGATACCACGAACCATTTGATTCGCTTTACGTGGATCAACTCCCAAACGAACGGCAACATCTACAGATGAGTCGAATTTGGTTGTGGAGATTTCTTTTACCAAGCGTGCAGCTTCTAAAAGTGCATAGGATTTCTCCTGATCTACTTTTGAAATTACTGCTTTGCGTTTTTTTGTCAGTTGTGCCATTTCACTCAAACTTAAAATCGTTAGTTAAAAAGGACGCTGACCGTCAACGTTAATACCCATACTGCGCGCTGTTCCTGCTACCATGCTCATGGCAGATTCAACTGTAAAACAGTTTAAATCCGGCATTTTTGCTTCAGCAATAGAACGTACAGTATCCCAGGTCACAGAGGCTACCTTCTTACGATTTGGTTCAGCTGAACCGCTCGTTAATTTGGTTGCTTCTTTGAGCTGAATGGCCACAGGCGGTGTTTTTACGATGAAGTCAAATGACTTATCAACGTATACAGTAATGATTACTGGCAAAACTTTACCGGCCTGCTCCTGTGTACGGGCGTTGAACTGCTTGCAGAAATCCATGATATTCACCCCTTTCGCACCGAGTGCCGGTCCGATTGGAGGTGATGGATTGGCTGCGCCGCCTTTCACCTGTAACTTTATGAGTGCACCTACTTCTTTAGCCATTTTTGTTTATTATTGAATCGCGGGGCCTGTTTTCGAATGAGGAGGGGAAGCATTATAGTCGGAGAAGACAACCTCACACGGCACCAGGTGTGCCCACTGTTTTTATTCCTTTTCTACCTGCATGTAGTTCAGTTCAAGCGGCGTTTTGCGGCCGAAGATCTTCACCATAACAGTCAATTTCTTTTTCTCTTCGTTTATTTCTTCGATCGTTCCAGTGAAACTGTTGAAAGGGCCATCGACCACTTTCACGGATTCCCCAACAATGAATGGAATATTTAATTCAGCATCGCTTTCCGAAAGCTCATCCACTTTTCCGAGGATTCGATTGACTTCAGCCGGACGTAATGGAATAGGAGCACCTTTATCTCCTAAAAATCCAATCACACCCGGAATGTTTTTCAGGATATGGGGGATTTCACCAATCATCAGGGCTTCAATCATGATGTAACCGGGAAAATAGCTACGCTCTTTGCTGATTTTCTTTCCGTTACGGATTTGATATACTTTTTCAGTAGGGATCAAAACCTGTGAAATATAGTCGGCGATATTGTGATGCACAATCTCGGAATCGATATATTCCTTTACTTTTTTCTCCTTGCCACTAACAGCACGCAGAACGTACCATTTCTTGGTGTTGGTGATTTCTTCAGTCATCTCCAACTATTAATTAAAAAGATCATAAAACAACTCCATTGCATGGCTGAACGTGAAATCCATCAGGAAAATCACAAGCGCAATGATCAGCGAAGAGATCATGACAACAATCGCAGAACTCTGAAGTTCGCTCCATGTTGGCCAGGTCACTTTGTGAACCAGCTCCGTGTAAGACTCTTCGATATATGTTTTAAGCTTCGACATTCGTTCAAAGTTTTGCACGGGAGGAGGGACTCGAACCCCCAGCCAATGGTTTTGGAGACCACTACTCTACCAATTGAGCTACACCCGTATTGTTTAGAGTATTTGTTCCGGTGTGAAACATTCTCTCTGATAGATTCCCTTAAACAGGGCGAAAAGGTGCCCGGTCACTGATGACCGAAGCACCTTTTATATTACCTGTTCCGGAAACCGGATTTACTATTTCAAGATCTCAGTAACCTGACCTGCACCTACTGTACGGCCACCTTCACGGATCGCAAAACGAAGTCCTTTTTCCATCGCTACTGGAACGATGAGTGTAACTTCGATTGTAACGTTATCTCCAGGGACAACCATTTCACGACCTTCTGGCAACATGATCTCACCAGTAACGTCTGTTGTACGGAGGTAGAACTGAGGACGGTATTTGTTATGGAATGGAGTGTGACGTCCACCTTCTTCTTTTTTCAAGATATACACCTCTGCTTTGAATACAGTGTGTGGTGTAATTGAACCTGGTTTAGCGATAACCATTCCACGACGGATAGCTTCTTTATCGATACCACGAAGAAGTAGACCTACGTTGTCACCAGCTTCACCACGATCAAGAATCTTACGGAACATCTCAACTCCAGTCACTACTGACTTAAGTTTTTCAACTTGCATTCCGAGGATTTCAACTTCTTCACCAGAGTTGATAACACCTTTTTCGATACGACCTGTTGCAACAGTTCCACGACCAGTGATCGAGAAAACGTCTTCAACTGGCATCAAGAAAGGAAGATCAACCTGACGTGGAGGAATTGGAATGAACGTGTCAACCGCTTCCATCAATTCAAGAATTTTAGGAACCCAGTTTGCATCGTTATTCAAACCACCAAGAGCAGAACCACGGATGATTGGAGTTTCGTCACCTTCAAAACCGTAGAACGTTAATAGTTCACGAATTTCCATCTCAACCAATTCGAGAAGTTCTTCGTCATCTACCATGTCCACTTTGTTCATGAAAACAACAAGTTTAGGTACACCTACCTGACGTGCAAGAAGGATGTGCTCACGTGTTTGTGGCATCGGACCATCTGTTGCAGCAACAACTAGGATAGCACCGTCCATCTGGGCAGCACCTGTAACCATGTTCTTCACATAATCCGCGTGACCTGGACAGTCAACGTGAGCATAGTGACGATTTGCTGTAGTATATTCTACGTGTGATGTGTTGATCGTGATACCGCGTTCCTTTTCTTCCGGAGCGTTATCGATAGAATCGAACGAACGAGCTTCAGACAAACCCGCCGCTGCAAGTACAGTTGTAATAGCAGCAGTTAATGTTGTCTTACCGTGGTCAACGTGACCGATGGTACCGATGTTGACGTGTGGTTTGGAGCGGTCGAATTTTTCTTTAGCCATGGCTATTTAGTTGATTTGTTGATATGAGTGTGTTTGATTGAAAGTGTTTGATGAACAAACGATTGATTCAAAAAGTGGAGCCAATGACGGGAATTGAACCCGTGACCCCTTCCTTACCAAGGAAGTACTCTACCCCTGAGCTACATCGGCCTTAGAGAGAAAAGGCCTTCCCGTTCACGCCGAAGACTTCGGTTTGAACGGGAAGGTGAATGGAGCGGAAGACGAGGCTCGAACTCGCTACCCTCAGCTTGGAAGGCTGACGCTCTACCAAATGAGCTACTTCCGCTTGATCGCATTCAGAGTTACTTGATGTAAACTCAGGAATACTTTCCTGATCTTTTTCCTCTTGGTGGGGAGAGAAGGATTCGAACCTTCGAACTCGGAGAGGACAGATTTACAGTCTGTTGTCGTTGACCGCTTGACTATCTCCCCAACCTCTTTGAAATAAAGAATACTGCAAAGAACAGAGCCGAAGAAGGGACTCGAACCCCCGACCAGCTGATTACAAATCAGCTGCTCTACCAGCTGAGCTACTTCGGCTTTTACCCCCTTGAATGGATGATCTTTCGCTTTCGCTAATATCACCCTCTCGAAAAAGGTGTGCAAATGTAGGTAAGAATTCATTCCCACCAAACATTTTTAAAAATTTCTGCGGCTTATTTTGCGCCGCAGAAATCAAGATCTTCAAAATCAGAATTTTAGACCTGTCGAATTTTTTCTTTATGCTTGATCATTTGGTTCCGAAGAGCGTCTACAGACTCATCTACCGCTTCTTCGAAAGTACTGCACTGACGCTTCGCAAACAGATCGTTACCTGGCACATGCAGACGAATCTCCACTATTTTGTTTTCATTGTTGCTTGCATTGTCCAGACGAAGGGTCACATCGCTTTCTATGATCTTATCATAATGCGTTGCTAACTTTTGAAGTTTCGATTCGATAAAATCGAGCAATTTCCCGTCTGCAGTAAAATGAACGGATTGGACGTTTACTTTCATAATGGTTATTATTTAGAGTTGACAAATCGGGTTGGGGTTTGATAAAAGCCCGGATGACAAGATTCGCTAAATTATATATTTGTGCGCTTAGTCCCTACGCAAAAGTTTACCAACGTTCACTGTTAATATCCTTAATTCTCTCCGATGCTCGTATCTCATAAAGATCTGTTTTCGTTTACCTATAGTATATTCATCCAAATGGGTTGCCCCGAAAAGGAAGCGCAAACAGCAGCTCGTGTTCTGTTATCGGCAGATCTTCGGGGAATTGATTCCCATGGCGTGGCTCGGCTGACAGGTTATTTCCGTCTGTGGGAAAAAAAACGGATCAACGCCACTCCGAACATGCATGTTGTTCATGAAAC
>CALQRR010000082.1 GCA_943333015.1 Chitinophaga pinensis
GATAAACTCACGGCCATTGATGTTCCGGGAGTGATGAATGCGATTATCAATGGAACACCTATTACATCCTATTTCAGACAGATCACCGATGCGGCATTTGCCGTTACAGGTGGTCATTTGGAGAAAATATACGATACATTTTACCTCGTGGGCGGACAGAAGTTTGATGGGCGGTATAACCCGATGAACAATCCGACCTTTACACAGGAATACACCAATCAAATCCGGAAATTCACTATTACAGACGATGGAACGAACGTGACAGTAAACCATTTACCATCGTTCACTGATGCTACAAATTTGCACCGCAGAGATTACAATGTTACGAATCAGATTATGCCCAACGGGGAAGAAGGGTTGACAGCATTTTCGGGTGTGTTTCAGGCATCGATTGATCTACCATATTTAAATTGCGTGAATATTGACAGCAGCGGATATGCGGTAAACAACAATTTTTCTCAGTATTACAATCATTACCATTGCGCGAATTTGCCGGTATACGATGCGGCGAATAACGAAATGCATACTTTTTTCTTTGGCGGAATTGCTCAATATTATGATAGCTCTGGCATCTTGACGCAGGACAACAATGTTCCGTTTGTAAAAACCATAGCGCGCATTACTCGGGATGCAACCGGAGAAATGACGGAATATAAATTACCGGTAGAAATGCCTGCATTGCTTGGCGCTGGGTCTGAATTTATTCCTAATCCCGCATTGGATGTATACCCGAACGGTGTACTAAAACTCAACTCCATGACGGCCGACACGACGTTAGCAGGGTATATTTTTGGAGGAATTAGCAGCACCGCAGCCAATATATTTTTCTCAAACACGGGCACACAAAGCAGTGCTAGTGATCAATTGTTTAAGGTGTCGTTTGTTAAAGAAACTGCGAATGTTATAGCACAGGTGAATGCTCAAAGTACTGGAAAACTCAAGTTGCAGGTATATCCCAATCCCAATAATGGCCAAATACACGTCTGGTTTTTCATGGAAAAAAATGGACCGGTTGAGATAAGTATTACAGACAATTCCGGTAAACTGCTTAAACGTGATATCCGTAAAAACATGAAATCGGGCGATCAACAATTAAAGTATACCCTCTCAAACAATGAGCTCAACGGCATTTATTATGTCACCGTCAAAACCACAACAGAATCGGTAGTCCAAAAGATTGTGTTGGATCGTTGAAGATAAGAACAGGTCATTTCTACATCCATAAGAACACCTCTTTATTCGAATTCAAGAACTGTAATACGCATTTGATATAGGCGTTAGGGGCGCTATGCAATAATGTCCCTTTACAAAGAGTTTTACACGCATATTAACAACTACATAACCTAATCGTGGTTGCGCAGATTGTGTGTGAGAAATAATCTCTAGGAGTAAACGAATACTCTTTTTCAAAGGGTCCTTTCCTGTTTAAATCAATGGCATTTCAACTACTTTTAAGTTAGATACGATCGAAAGTTCCGCAGCAAAACAGGAATCAAAAATGGAACTGACGTTGAAATGGCAAAAAAATGACAACGACATTCATCATCATTTTTTTATGTAGTTTTTTAGCATTCTCTATTAGTGCCATTTGCGGTGGTGGTGCAGGTTTAATGCTTATTCCTATACTTGGGCAATTATTACCAGTTAGTCAGGTTCCAGCGGCACTTTCAATTGGCACATTTACCAGCTCCGCTTCACGATTGATTGTTTTCAGAAAGAATATCCGCTGGCATATTGTGAAATATTTCGTACCGGCAGCTTTACCGGCGGTTTGGCTAGGTGCCTGGTTGCTCAAATTCGTCGATCCTGTATATCTGGAAATCGCGATTGGGATTTTCTTAATTAGTAATTTGATGTTTCTTTTTCAAAAACCAAAAGAAATAAATAAACCTGAAAAGCCATCCAATTTTATATTGACACTCATCGGGTTTTCCGCTGGCTTTTTATCCGGTTTAACAGGTGCCGTAGGTTTACTTTTTAATCGGTTTTATTTACGATACGGCCTTTCAAAAGAGGAGATTATTGCGACACGCGCGGCGAACGAAATTATACTTCATCTAGTAAAACTCGTCTTGTACACCTTATTCGGATTGGTGTCGATGCATGTTGTTTCGATAGGAATTGTCATAGCTGTTTCGGCAGTCCTGTCGACGTGGGCAATGAAATGGGTTTTACCTAAACTCAGCGAAACGTCATTTAAGAAGATTGGTTATTTAGCGATGGTTATCTCGGGTTTTGTGATGCTGTCGCAATCGGCTACAGGTATTTTGGCCGCTAACAATGGAACAATCTACACGGATCAAAAAGACAAAGGTTTAGAAACGAAACTAAAATGGCAAAATGCCAATTATGCCCTTGAATTTACATACGATGAAGGGTTTGAATTTGAGCAAGTAATTCCGTTATCGGAACTCACTCCTGAGCAACAATTATATGTTGAAAGCCGGAAACAACATGCCGATAAAATTGTGATTGAAGCTGTAAATGGAATTGGTTCTAAATCCTATGAAGCCTATTATTTTGAAAACAATAAACTTCTAAATAAAATAGACTTTGATTGATCGTTCATTCTAATTTCAAAAACCGGCTTTTTTTTAAGCTGGTTGCTTTGAATCAAGGCTGGATTACGATAGAAACGCCTGAGCAATACGTCGTGCTTCCTGATCGGTTTTTACGTATTCCTCGTATGTAGGTTTGGCTGTCCAGGCAACCGTTTGCATGCAGTGATCCAACAAATCACTCATGGCTAAAAAGCCAATTTGATCCTTCAGAAAAGCAGCAACGGCGACTTCGTTTGCAGCATTTAAAATACAGGGCATTGAACCGCCTTTTTTCATGGCTTCGAAAGCAAGGTCCAAATTGCGGAATGTTTCTCGGTCAGGTTGTTCGAAACTCAATGTTGGATAATTCAAGAAATTAAAACGGGGGAAATCGCTTTTCATACGCTTCGGGTAGCCCAATGCATACTGAATAGGCAGTTTCATATCGGGCAATCCCATTTGAGCCTTCATCGAACCATCCTGAAACTGAACAATGCTGTGAATGATGGATTGCGGATGAACAATCACATCAATTTGATCGGCCTGAAGATTGAATAACCAACGTGCCTCGATCACTTCCAGCCCTTTGTTCATCAGGCTTGCAGAGTCAATGGTGATCTTTGCCCCCATGGTCCAATTGGGATGCTTCAATGCCTGTGCTTTGGTCGCTGTCGCGAGAAATTCGCGGTCTTTCCCTCGAAATGGTCCACCCGAAGCGGTGAGGTAAATTTTCTCCACCGGATTTTCCCATTCTCCCGCCAAGCATTGAAAAATAGCCGAATGTTCCGAATCAACAGGATAGATATTCACGCCATGTTGCTTGGCCAAAGCCGTCACCAGTTCACCGGCCACAACAAGTGTTTCCTTGTTTGCCAAAGCGATGTGTTTTCCGGCACGAATGGCTGCCAACGTAGGACGCAACCCGGCATAGCCAACACATGCCGTGAGCACCACCTGCGTACTTTCCTGCTCCATCATCTGCACAATGGCATCGGCACCACAATACACTTTTACGGGGAAATTCTCCAGAGCAGATCGCACCTGATCATACAAATCCTCATTTCCGATCACGACCGTACCCGGCAAAAATTCAACGGCCTGCTCAATGAGCAAATCCGCATTGGAATGAGCTGTGAGGCAATCGATTTCAAACACACCGGGATGCGCACGCACCACATCAAGCGCTTGCGTGCCAATAGAACCTGTAGAACCGAGTATACTGATGTGTTTCTTCACCTGAAATGCTTATTGCCACGAAGAACGGAAAAATATATTAGCCCCCATGTAACTTTTCACCACACAGAGTATCACAGTACGGCAAATCCTTCTTCCCCTAAACACACGAATAACCTGTGAAGTTCGTTTGCTCTTCCGATTCTTGTTTTTTCCCTTGCATGCTGTGTTCAGACGCTTCGGGTAAATTAAACCACACATTTCTAATTGCTTATCGCATCTTCGCGCCCGTAAAATTTTAGTGCATGCCTCACCCAATTCGTTACCTGATCCTTCTCGTTCTTACTTTTTCTGGATTCACCACATTACTTGCCCAGAATCTCAGCATCAGCGGCACCATCACCGACAATAAATCGGGCGAACAACTAATCGGCGCCTTGATTACGGTAAAAGAGCTGCCCGGAACCGGCGTGGCCGCCAACAGTTACGGGTACTATTCGCTGCAATTAAAACCCGGTTCATACACCATTGTGTACAGTTACCTTGGTTATTCTGCCCGAAATGAAATAGTCACATTGAGTGATAAAAACCTCAGCAAAAACATCGCACTCGAACAAGTGGGACGAGATATTAAAGAAGTTGAAATTAGTGGCGATCGCCCCGATGAAAACCTGACACGGGTGCAGATGGGCGTTGAGAAACTGACGCCACGGGAAATAAAACAAATCCCCGTTTTATTTGGGGAACAGGATGTTTTGAAAACGCTGCAACTGTTACCCGGTGTGAAAGGTGCCGGTGAAGGAAATGCCGGATTTTATGTACGTGGTGGCGCTGCCGATCAAAATTTGATTTTACTGGACGAAGCGCCCGTATACAATGCGTCACACCTACTCGGCTTTTTCTCCGTCTTTAATTCGGATGCGATCAAAGATGTGACGCTCTATAAAGGGAGCATGCCGGCAGAATTCGGCGGACGGATTGCGTCAGTGTTGGATGTGAAAATGAACGATGGAAATCAGAAGCGCTTCAACGCATTAGGCGGAATTGGACTGATTTCTTCGCGCTTAACCTTAGAAGCACCCTTGAAAAAAGACCGTAGTTCGCTCATTGTTTCTGGTCGGCGGACGTACGCGGATATGTTCTTAAAATTATCGAACAACGAGGACTTGAAAAATTCAACGCTCTATTTCTACGACCTGAATGCCAAGTTCAATTATAAAATCAACGATAAGAACCGGGTGTTTTTGAGTGGATATTTCGGACGAGATAATTTCGGATTCTCGGATGTTTTTAAATTCAGCTGGGGAAATTCCACTGCTACTGCCCGTTGGAATCATTTGTTTTCGGACAAGCTGTTCTCTAACACATCGGCCATCTACAGCAATTATGATTATCAAATTTCCATAACTGCAAGTGAAGACGAAGTCAATATCTCCTCCACCATTCGCGACATCAACCTTAAACAGGATTATCAGTATTTCCTCAACAACCGGCACACGGTTAAATTCGGATGGAATTCGATTTATCACACGTTTCTACCTGGTAAAATCAATGGAACAGGAAGTCTGGAAAATGTGATATCGAATGAAAACCGGTATGCTTGGGAGAATGCGGTTTACGGTTCTGACGAGTGGAAAGTAAACGGCCAGCTGAGTTTGAGTTATGGGGTGCGCCTGAGTGAATTCAGTTACCTCGGGCCAGGAACCATTTACACCTATACCGCTGAAGGAGAAGTAGCAACAGAACGCGTGGCAAAGAGCGGAGAGCTCGTGAAGAACTACCTCAACCCGGAGCCGCGTTTTAGTGCTAATTATCATGTGGATGACCGGCAGAGTGTGAAAGCCGGATATGCGCGCACGGTTCAGAACCTGCATTTACTTTCCAATACTACATCCGGCAACCCGACCGACGTGTGGGTGCCAAGTTCGAACAACATACAACCCGAACTCTGTGATCAGTATTCGTTGGGATATTTCCGGAATCTAAAAAGTAATATGTATGAATTTTCGGCGGAGACCTATTACAAATGGATGCAGAACCAAATTGACTACCGCAATGGTGCCGAATTGACATTCAACCAAAAAGTGGAAGGCGAACTGGTATACGGCGTTGGACGCGCCTATGGACTCGAATTACTATTGCGCAAAAAAACCGGAAAGTTCACCGGATGGATTGGGTATACCTTGTCGCGCACAGAACGCAAATTTGAAGAGATCAACGAAGGAAAGTACTTTGCTGCCCGTCAGGATCGTACCCACGACATCTCCATTGTTGGAATGTACAGCATCAACACCAAGCTTTCTGTTTCGGCCAATTGGGTGTATTATACCGGCAATGCGGTAACGTTTCCGAGCGGAAAATATCAGGTGGATGGCCAAACGGTAAACTATTACACCGAACGCAATGGGTACCGCATGCCCGCGTATCACCGACTCGATTTAGGGCTTACCTGGTACCGTAAAAGCACTCCTACCTACGAATCGAACTGGAATTTCAGTGTGTACAATGCATACGCACGCCGAAATGCCTATACCATCAGCTTCCGCGACAGCGAAACCAATCCCGGCACAACCGAAGCGGTCAAACTTTCCCTTTTCCGCATCGTTCCTTCCATTACCTATAATTTCCATTTCAAATGATCCGCATCGCCCATATAATTCCCGCTTTTTTGCTATTGGTGGTTCTTTTGAGCAGCTGCGAGCAAGTGATTGAATTGCCTTTGCGCGACAGTGATGCACGTCTTGTTGTTGAAGGCAGTATTACGGATGATTCAGGTTCCTGTCGGGTACGTTTATCCCGAGTGGTGAACTATGATCAAAGCAACGATCCTTTGCTGGTTAGCGGTGCGACTGTTTTACTCTACGACAATGGAACAGAATATACACTTCCAGAAATGGAAACTGGACTTTACGCTAACCCTGTTCTGACGGGCATTCCCGGCCATGAATACCGACTGGTGGTGACTGTTGATGGAAGTACCTATTCTTCCACCAGCAACATGCAATTGAAAGTGGAAATTGATTCGCTCAGTTTGGAAGCACAATCATTTTTCTTTGATACATCCTTGGTAACGTCGGTGCATTTTAAAGACCCTGCCGGAATTGAAAACTACTACCGATATAACACCCGTTCTGGCAACAAACCCAACAACGACATTCGGATTGATCGCGACCGTTTTTTCGATGGACAAAACGTGCATCAGCCCCTTTTTGGTGGACCTAAAATAAAACCAGGTGATACCGTTTTTGTGGAACTCTGGGGCATCGATAAAAATGTGTATGAATACTTGTCCACCCTCAACAGTATAGTTGGAGGTGCAGGAC
>CALQRR010000083.1 GCA_943333015.1 Chitinophaga pinensis
ACCTGAGATAGCATCACACACCTGAATGATCGGTGAAATCAGACTGGTCATCTCAATTTCATCGTGGTGAGCGCCAATAGCATTACAAACTTCTGGTTTTTCCTTGTACTTCTCTGCCAGCTTCATTCCCAAAAGCGCATGTGGCAAGTCTGGTTCATCGTCAGGCACTTTACCAATATCGTGAAGCAATCCGGCACGTTTGGCAAGTTTGACATTCATGCCCAACTCAGCCGCCATGATTGCACACAAATTGGCTACTTCGCGGGAGTGTTGCAAGAGGTTTTGTCCATAGGATGAACGATACTTCATACGCCCCACCATGCGGGTTAGCTCCGGATGTAAACCATGAATACCCAAATCGATACAGGTACGTTTACCCGTTTCAATAATTTCTTCTTCGATCTGACGCTTGGTCTTGGCCACCACTTCCTCAATTCGAGCTGGGTGAATACGTCCATCGGTAACGAGTTGATGCAGTGCCAATCGGGCAACTTCCCGGCGGACGGGATCGAAACAGCTCAGGATGATCGCTTCAGGGGTGTCATCCACAATGATTTCAACTCCTGTTGCAGCTTCAATTGCCCGGATGTTACGGCCTTCACGACCTATAATTCGTCCCTTCACTTCATCGTTTTCGATGTTGAAGACCGATACAGAATTCTCCACAGCATGCTCGGTGGCAACGCGCTGGATGGTTTGAACCACAATACGCTTGGCTTCTTTATTTGCCGTAAGCCGCGATTCTTCCATGATGTCCTTGATGTGAGAAGCGGCTTCTGTTTTCGCTTCTTCTTTCAATGCTTCCACCAGTTGATTCCGCGCCTGCTCTGCCGAAAGTCCTGCAATGATTTCCAGTTGTTCCACCTGACGTCGATGTTGTTTGTCAAGTTCAGCCTGCTTTTTAGCGGCCACTTCCAACTGCTGGTTGAGTGCATCACGCTGAGCATCGATCTCCGATTGCTTGCGTTTGGTCTCTTCCAGTTTCTGACTTAGGGTGCTTTCTTTTTGCTTGGCTCTGTTTTCAGATTGTAACACTTCGTTATTACGAGCCTGAATCGCTTTTTCATGCTCCGTTTTAAGTTGAAGGAAGCGTTCCTTCGCCTGCAGCATTTTGTCTTTCTTGATCACTTCGGCCTCAGCCTCCGCTTCTCTGACCAATTGCACACTTTTTTGCTCGATGTTTTTTCGGAGCACCGTCGTGGCGATGATATATCCTCCTCCGAGGCCTGCAATCGCCAAGATCGCATAAATGAGTATTTCCATGTAGTTTGTTCGTTTATAACAAACAACCGGTACGTCTCTGATCTTCAGAGAGAAGAATGCATTATTTCTCGTCCAGAATGCTCGAAATCAACTGATCCATCTCGTCTAAACGAACATGGATCTGATCGTGATTTCCTGCATTATTTGATTCAAGCTCGATCAATTTTGTTGTAATCTGCAGCGTGCTCATCGCATACAAATCCTGAATATCCTTTACGCCATACTTCGATTCAAACTCTTTGAGCTTTGAATTGATTAGTTCAGCAGCTTTTTGAACAGTCACAGCTTCTTCCGATTTTACCTTTAACGGGTATTTTCGGTTCGCAAGCTGAATTTCTATAGATACGTCCTGCATCTGTTTCGTGTTCATTTATTCAGTAATGCCAGGCATTTGTCAATGTCCCGGATCATTTCATTGATCTTGCCTTTCAGCCCTGCTGCATCTTCCGTTCCGGAGTCAGCCAGCAATGCCTGGGCGAGTTTTAACGCTTTATTCCCCTCCTCAAGTTGTCGGATATGATCCTGTTGCTTGCGAATGGTTTCTGTTAATTTTTGATAATCAGACTTTAAGGCAGAATTTTCTGCTTTCAGCGAGACGTGCAAATGTATCAAATTTTTGATTTTGCCCTCGAGAACGGCAGATTTCCCAAGAAGATCCATCATAATGCTGTTTGCCTGAAGTGTTAATTAACGGGCTTAAAAGTATTTATTTTCCGCGGCATCCAGAGCCTTTCTCCCAATAATTTGCAAAGGCAAGTCGTTGTACCCTGAAGATGAGGTGGAAGATTTTATGTATGTGTCTGATTGGTTATACGTTAGCGATTTCGCAAAACGTACCGCAAGGGCTATTTTCTGCCCCCATGTCTATCCCATTAACCATCACAGCAGGCTTTGGTGAAATTCGTCCCAATCACTTTCATTCCGGTATCGATTTCTCCACCCAGGGCCGGAATCAAGCGGTTCTTGCTGTTGAGGAGGGGTATATAAGCCGCATCAAAATTTCAGCATCCGGCTATGGAAACGCACTTTACATCAATCATCCCAACGGCATGACCACTGTTTACGGTCACCTTTCAACATTCAACGACACAATCAACCAATATGTCAATCTGATTCAGCAACAAGGACGCGAATACGAAGTGGATGTGTTGCCCGATCCGCTCGATTTTCCCGTCAAGCGCCAGCAATTCATTGGTTGGAGTGGGAATTCAGGATCATCCTCTGCGCCCCATCTGCATTTCGAAATACGGGATCAAGGGTTCGAAAATGTGCTCAATCCTTTGCTGTTTGGGTATGGAGAAAAAGATAACATCGCACCTGATATTTCAGCGGTCTCTATATTCCCAATGGAGGGCTATGGTCGTGTCAACGAATTAAAAGTTCCAGCAAACTTCCCACTTGTTGTTAATAAGAAGACGAAGAAAAAAGGACTTTCTCAAAAAGTGAAAATGCCCATCGTTTCGGGTTGGGTAGGGTTTGGGTTTCAGGGTGGAGATGTTATCGGTAAAATCACCAGTAAAACAGGCATTTTTAAAATTCAATTACTGATCGATTCCAACGAAGTTTTCCAAGCCCGTTTTGATGAATTCTCGTTCGATGAAACCCGAAGTGTGAATGCCTATCAGGATTATCCGGAGCGCATTCGAACAAAACGGAAAATCCAACGCTGTGTCGTTCCCGTAAATCCCATGATCGGTATTTATAAGAAGAGCCGAAACAGCGGTTACTACTATTTTAACGAAGACCGGATTTACTCTATCGTTTATATGCTGACGGATCTAAATGGAAATACAAGCACGTTTAACCTCAAGGTTCGAGGGAAGGCTCCTGATTGGGGTTCCGCAGGAATGCGCGGAAGTGCTGTTTCTTCTTTGGTATTACCAGGCGTTTCCCAGCAATTGGCATTGCCTGATTTTCAGGCGGATTTTCAGGCGGAATCCTTATTTGATTCTACCTGGGTGAAGTTGGTTCGAGCCAATATTCCCAACAGCTATTCTCCGCTCATCGAACTGGGCAGTAAATATGTTCCGGTCAACCAAGCCATTCGTCTTCGATTTCTCCCTGCCGTTTCACCTGATTCCATTCAATCGAAATTGATTATCACTCAGAAAAAAGGCAGTTCATTTTCTGGTTTAAAAAGCAACTGGTCGGGACAATGGCTAGAAGCTGAAACGTTTGAGTTTGGAGATTTTCAGGTGCATGCCGATACTGTTGCTCCTGTTGTAAAAGTAATCCCGCAAATCCTCCGCAAGAAACGCAAGAAAATACCGTTAAAGTCAACAGCAACGGGCCGAATCAATATCCATATTTCTGACCGCCTTTCGGGTGTGGCTTCAATGCAAGCAGCTCTCAATGGGAATTGGATTTTACTTGAACCTGGCAGCAGCGCCGGAATGTGGACCTATCGCTTTCCGGATGAATTACCCGCGGGGATACATGAATTAAGAATTGAAGCAATTGATGGCGTCGGAAACTCAAGCCTACTCAATCTTCAGCTCGAGAAGCCCTAGTGCAAGTGTCTTATAAAGAATACGTATTTTTGTCAACTTGTTATGCGCCCAATCCAACTCTTCCTTCTGTTTCTCCTGGCCTTTGGCTTTTTCAATACTGTCTCAGCACAGGCTGAATTAAATAAGACCGATTCTAAAGGACGAAAGCAGGGTTTCTGGCGGAAAAATTTTCCCGATGGAACGCCCCGCTATGAAGGGAATTTCAAAGACAATCAGCCAGCAGGTATTTTTCGGTATTTTCAAGAAACCGGGGAGCTGAAAATGGTATGCTATTATTCCGATAAAGGTCGGCGATCGCATGCCAAAGGGTTTGATATCAAAGGCAATATGATCTCTGATGGTAATTATTATGAACAGAAAAAAGACTCTGTCTGGACGTTCTACAATGAAGTCAAACAGGTTGTTTCCCGCGAGACTTACAACAAAGGTATCCGCACAGGTATTTGGTATGTGTATTATCCAGAGGGAAATGTGTCCGAGGAAATGACGTATGTAAAGGACAAACGTCACGGGCCGTGGTTGCAATATTTCGAAGATAGCTCCAAACGCATGACCGCCAATTACAAGGAGGGCTTGCTGCATGGTAAAATGATTTACTACCATGCAAACGGCAAAATGAAGCTGTCGGGAAACTATGTCGAGGATTTGCGGCAAGGAACCTGGTATCATTTTGATGAATCAGGGAACCTTACCGAATCAGAGGTGTTTAAAAATGGGGTTTCTGAAAAACCCAACATTCAAAAATTCGAAAAGCTCGATAAGGACGAGCAAGAAATATTACCCGGACAATGAGCAGGAACGGAAAAATACTGGTGGCAATGAGTGGTGGAGTAGACAGTTCTGTCGCTGCGATGATGTTGCATGAAGAAGGATATGAAGTCATAGGAATCACCATGAAAACCTGGGATTATGCCAGCTCTGGTGGTTCCAAAAAGGAAACAGGTTGCTGTAGTCTTGATTCTATCAACGACGCCCGCAGCTTAGCTGTGCGTTTCGGGTTTCCCCATTTCATCCTCGATATCCGAAATGAATTTGGTGAATACATCATCAATAATTTTGTGGATGAATACATCGCTGGTCGAACGCCCAATCCCTGTGTGCTCTGCAATACACACATCAAATGGGAAGCTTTACTCAAACGGGCCGATATGCTCGATTGCGAGTTCATCGCCACAGGACATTATGCGCAGCATCGTTTGCAGGACAATGGTCGGTATGTGATTTCGCGCGGACTGGATCTCAGTAAGGATCAATCCTACGTGTTGTGGGGATTGAGTCAGGAAAGTCTGGCCCGAACACGTTTCCCGCTTGGTGGATTCCGGAAAAGTGAAATTCGTCAAATGGCAGCCGACAGTGGTTTCATCGATCTTGCGAATAAAAGTGAGAGTTACGAAATCTGTTTTGTCCCCGATAATGATTACAGAGGTTTTCTCAAACGTCAGGTTCCTGGATTAGAGGAGAAAGTGGATGGTGGTGATTTTGTGCTTTCCGATGGAACGGTTATTGGCAAGCATCGTGGATACCCTTTTTACACGGTAGGACAGCGGAAAGGGCTCGAGATTGCACTTGGACGTCCGGTGTTTGTGCTCGACATCAATCCGGAAACCAACACGGTTATTTTGGGTGAAAAAGAAGAGCTTGTAAAACACACCATGAATGTTCGCGATGTGAATCTGATGAAATATGCTGAGCTTCCAGAGGATTTTCAATCATTGACGAAAATTCGGTACAAACATGAAGGGACCATGAGCATGCTCAACATGCGGCCGGATGGCTTGATGCAAGTCGATTTTCTGGAAGCCGTTTCGGGCGTTGCCCCCGGTCAATCAGCAGTATTTTACGAAGGCAACGATCTCGTTGGTGGAGGTTTCATCAAAAAATAATACCCATAAAACGGCATGCTAAAACGTTATATTCTTCCCGCTCTGGCTGTGTTTGCTCTTATCCTAGCGGGTTCCTGCAAAAAGGATTCTGTTCTGGCACCTGAGCCGTTTTATAGAAACTATTTTCCAGATGCTGTTGGATCATACATTATATATGATTGCGATTCGATCATTTACGATGATTTCACGCAAACGGTTGATACCAATTCGTTCCTCATTAAGGAATATTTCCAATCGGCGTTCATCGATAATTCTGGACGAGAGGCCATTCGCATGGAACGTTGGAAGAAACCTGCTGACAGTTTGGGTTGGTTCTTAAAGGATGTTTGGTTTTTGGTTAAAACCGATGCACAGATTGAGAAAGTGGAAGAAGATGTCCGCATTATCAAGCTGGTTTTCCCTGTCCGCAATGGTGTCGAATGGAATGCCAATGCTCTCAATACATCAGATGCTAGGACGGTTACCATGGAAAAAGCACACGAAGCATTCACCACCGGCGTTTTAAGTTTTGATTCAACGGTTACGGTTGTCAATACCGATCCTCAGAATCTTGTTTCTGAATACCGCTCCACGGAGGTTTTTGCAGCCAATGTAGGAATGGTATACAAGCGTTTGGTCGATGTTGCATTTGTTGTTCCCACGCCTGAAATTAAACGTGGAGTTGTCTTTACCATGAAAGCCATTGAAACAGGTATCGAATGATGAAAAAAATAGTTCTTATTACTATCGTATGCTGCTTCGCAGGAATTCTTCAAGCGCAAAGCATAGGCACTGCCCCGCATAAATATTGGGTGCAGTTTAAGGACCGAGCAGGCTCGCCCTATACGCTCGAAAATGCCACAGAATTTCTTTCTCCTCAAGCCTTGCAAAGACGTTCAGTTCAGGGTATTGCTCTGATGGAAAATGATTTGCCTGTTCATCCTGCATACGTGAATCAGGTTGCCGCTACTGGCGCACAGGTATTAAACCGCAGCAAATGGTTTAACGCATTGACCGTTGAAGTTGCCGATTCTTCAGTATTGGCAGCTATCGGTATGTTGCCTTGTGTAGCACATGTGACGAAAGTGGCGCGTGTGAAAAAGAAAACGACCGCCGATCAGTTTATTCAGGATTTAATGAAGCTCTACGAACAGGCGGAAGCAGAAGCGGCAAAAAAGCAGCTGGCGGCCACTGGGGCAGATGCATTCTATGGAAATGCAGATGTACAGATCACTATGTTGAAGGGCGAAAAGCTACACAATATGGGTTTCAAGGGCGATGGAATGACCATTGCTGTGCTGGATGCAGGCTTTTACCGGGTAGATCAAATTGCATTTTTTGACAGCTTGAGAACCTCTGGCCGACTCCTTGGCACCCGAGATTTTGTGGAAGGG
>CALQRR010000084.1 GCA_943333015.1 Chitinophaga pinensis
CCTTATATATGACACCGAGTGTGTTGCCAGGAAGAGGATGCCCAAGAATAGGATCTCCGCCTTCAAAATTATTTGGACTTCCCAACACGAACATGTGCACCAGCACACTAACGACGATTGAAGAGAGGATGACAGTTGCAGCAAAAAAAGATCCTATACCGCTGCCCGCTGAATTCTGGTTGTTGCTCATTTTAAAGCGTTTTAAGGGATGGTTTAAGTGTTAAAAAGATGTGATGTAAATTTGAATGTGGGCAAATATACAGAAAATGGGTTTCAAACAATGGAGACAAAAAAACCTTACTGTCGGAAGTTTTGAGGGAGGACAACCTGTTCACAGGATTAGCCACTAGACATACGAGCCATTAAGTTTGTTTCCGGCTAGTTCTTTGTGATTTGGAAATCTTTATGTACTTTTGCCGCGGTTTTAGAGGAGGGGACAGTGTCCCTTTTTTTATTTCGATGATGAAGAACATGATTCGTAAAGAGCACATTGCCGAGCTTGCTGAAGCCTTTTTGAAGGACTCAGCAAATTATCTTATTGATGTAAACGTGCGTTCGGGAAACCGGATAAGTGTTTACATTGAGAATACGGAGCATGTGTCTATTCAGGACTGCATCGCATTGAGTAAACACCTCGAATCACAATTGGATCGGGAACAGCAAGATTTTGAGCTGGAGGTTTCCTCACCCGGAATCGATTCACCGTTCCGTGATCTTCGTCAATACACGAAATACGCGGGTAAAGACATTGAGATCACTTTATTGAACGGCGACAAAGTATTGGGAACATTAGTAGGTGCGGATGAATCCGGCATTGAAATTATCCCTGCTCCAAGTCGTTCAAAGAAAAAAGCAGTAAAAACATCAACAGATATAGAACCAAATCGTTTTTCATTTCCGGAAGTGAAAGAGACACGATTGGTTATTACCTTTTAACACGAATGCTAAATTAACCAATGGAACACGCAGCTCTCATTGAATCGTTCGCAGAGTTTAAAGAATTCAAAAACATTGACCGGGTAACCATGATGGGTATTCTGGAAGATGTGTTCCGGAATATGATCATCAAGAAGTATGGCTCTGATGAAAACTTTGATATTATCATTAACATCGACAAGGGAGACCTTGAAGTGTGGCACAACCGCGAGATTGTAGCTGATGATGCTGTTGAAGATCAGAATAGTCAGATTGCTTATTCGGATGCGGTAAAAATTGAACCGGATTTTGAAGTGGGTGAAGCTGTTTCGGAAGAAGTAAAACTGAATGACTTTGGTCGTCGGGCAGTTTTGGCGTTTCGCCAGAATCTGGTTGCTCGTATTTCTGAACTTGAAAAAGACGGTGTTTACCGTAAATACAAGGACCGTGTAGGAGAAGTTGTTTCTGGAGAGATCTATCAGGTCTGGAAGAAGGAAGTTCTCATTTTGGATGAAGAAGGCAATGAGCTGGTGATTCCAAAAACGGAGCAAATCCCAAGCGATTTCTTTAAAAAAGGTGAAAATGCGCGTGCAGTAGTTCTTCGTGTTGATATGAAGAACAATACACCTCAAATCATCCTATCCAGAACTTCTCCCGTTTTTCTGGAAAAACTTTTCGAACAAGAAGTTCCAGAAGTTTTTGATGGTTTGATTACGATTAAGAAAATTGTTCGTGAACCGGGAGTTCGTGCCAAAGTAGCTGTTGAAAGCTATGATGATCGGATTGATCCGGTGGGCGCTTGTGTTGGAATGAAAGGATCACGTATACATGGTATCGTGCGGGAACTTCGTAACGAGAATATAGATGTGATCAATTTCACCACAAACAACGCCTTGTACATTACACGTGCACTGAGTCCGGCCAAGATCTCTTCGATCAAACTGGATGAAGCAACCAAGCGTGCAGAAGTGTATCTGAAGCCTGATCAGGTATCATTGGCTATTGGAAAAGGTGGATTGAACATCAAACTCGCAAGCCGTTTAACTGGGTATGAAATTGATGTGTACCGTGATTCCGATATTGATCAGGAAGATGTGGATCTGGAAGAATTCAGCGATGAAATTGATAGCTGGATTTTGGATGAACTTAAGAAAGCAGGATGCGATACAGCAAAAAGTGTATTGGAATTGCCTGTTGATGACCTGGTGAAGCGTACTGATCTGGAAGAAGAAACTATCAAAGAAGTGATGCGGATTTTGCGTGCTGAGTTTGAATAAACACAAGGCAAAACCCGTCAAACAATATATTAACACCATTGAATGTCAGAAGCACAACAAGCAAGACGAATCAGTAAAGTTGCATCCGAACTGAACGTTGGAGTACAAACGGTGATTGATTTTTTAACCGACAAGCGGTTCGAAGATATCAACCGTAACTCCAAGATCAGCGATGAGATGTATACGCTGCTCTTAAAGGAGTATGGCGCCGAAAAAAGCGTCAAAGAGGAGTCGAAGAAAATCATTCAGACCCGTCTGAAGCGTGAGCCCGTTGTATTGGATGAAACCCATCCGGTTGGCCGTGCAGATGATGCCGATCAGGAACCCGACGAGGTTTTGATCAAAGGTATGGGGCAGCGTGCTTCTACTCCAACAGTAGTGGCAGTTCCTGTATCGGTTCCGGAACCCGCACCTGTTCCAACACCAGAACCGGTGAAGGTTGAAGTTCCTGAACCCACTCCGGTCGCAGAACAAGTAAAACCTGAAGTTTCTTTACCAGAGCCTGTAGAAGCTCCGGCTCCGGCAGTTACTCCGGTAGTAGAAACAATTCCGGTGGTTGCCGAAATTCCTGTTGAAAAGGAAAAAGAAGCGGAAGTTGTTGCTGAAGCTCCTGTTCCAGTTGTTGAACCTGTTAAAGAAAATCAACTCAAGGTTCTTGGGAAGATTGACCTGGGTTCATTCGATAAAAACAGAGGTAAAAAATCATCCAAAGACAAAGATTCAGGTAACCGACCGGTTAAACCGGCAAGTCCAGTTACTGAACCTGCAAAAGAAATTCCTGTTGCTGCAAAAGCACCAGTTCTCCCTACTCCATCGCCTGTTGTTGCTCCACCTGTGGCTGTTGAAAAACCAACAGAAGTGGTTACTCCAGAGCCAGTTGTTAAAGCACCTGAAGAGCTGTACCGTGCTGTACGTGAGAAGTTAGAAGGGGTTAAGATTCTGGGGAAAATTGAATTGACACCAGAGCCTCCTAAAAAACCCATTGCCTCTTCATCCGGTGCTGGCTTAGGTAGCAACGACCGTAAGAAGAAACGTAAGCGTATCGACACTCCTCCAGGAGCTGCAGGTGCCGGAACAACGCCAGGAGCTGCGGCTCCCAATACAGGTCCGAACCGTGAAATTCGTCCGCGCCAAGGTGGACCGGGACATCATCGTCCTGCCCCAGGTGCTCCGAAACCACAGCTTACCGAAGAAGAAGTACAAAAACAAATCAAGGAAACTCTTGCTCGTTTGAGTCAAGGGAAACAAAAATCAAAATCGGCAAAATACCGGAAGCAGAAACGTGAAGATTTCCGTGCTGCTCAGGAAGAAGCAGATCTTGAGGGATTGGAAAAAATCATCAAGGTAACGGAATTCGTATCGGCCAATGAACTTGCCCGAATGATGAGTGTACCTGTGAATGAAATTATTTCCACCTGTATGTCTCTTGGCCTTTTTGTATCCATCAATCAGCGTCTTGATGCCGAAACATTGACCATTGTAGCGGAAGAATTTGGCTACAAGGTGGAATTTGTTTCTGTTGAAGTACAAGAAGCTATTAAAGAAGATGAGGATACAGAAGAAAATCTGATTTCACGTCCACCGATTGTGACCGTTATGGGTCACGTCGATCACGGAAAGACTTCTTTACTCGATTACGTCCGTAAAGCGAATGTTATTGCAGGAGAAGCTGGAGGTATTACTCAGCACATTGGAGCATACAATGTGACGATGGAAAATGGCAAACGGATCACTTTCCTCGATACACCGGGTCACGAAGCCTTTACGGCCATGCGTGCTCGTGGAGCTCAGGTTACAGACGTTGCCATTATTGTTATTGCAGCAGATGATAGCGTGATGCCTCAAACCATTGAAGCAATCAATCACGCGCAAGCGGCTCAAGTTCCGATTGTATTTGCGATCAATAAAATTGATAAACCAGGAGCAAATCCTGAAAAAATCCGCGAACAATTGGCAACGATGAACATCCTCGTTGAAGATTGGGGTGGTAAATATCAGATTCAGGAGATTGCAGCAAAACATGGTAAGAATATCGATCAGTTACTTGAAAAAGTATTGCTCGAAGCGGAAATGCTCGATCTGAAAGCTAATCCAAACAAACGGGCGAGCGGAACGGTCATTGAATCTGAATTGGATAAAGGACGTGGCTATGTTACAACCATGATTATCCTCGCTGGAACACTTCGCATCGGTGATGTGGTTCTTGCAGGTCCTAACAGTGGACGTGTAAAGGCTTTGTTCAACGAACGCGGTGTTTCTATTAAAGAAGCTGGACCATCCATGTCTGTTCAGATGCTCGGCCTCAGCGGTGCGCCATCATCCGGTGATAAATTTAACGTGATGACGGATGAACGCGAAGCACGTGAGATTGCGAACAAACGTCAACAACTTCAGCGTGAGCAAGGAATTCGTACACACAAGCACATTACATTGGATGAGATTGGTCGTCGTATTGCGATCGGTGATTTCAAGGAACTGAATATTATTGTGAAAGGTGATGTGGATGGATCGGTGGAAGCCCTTTCTGATTCATTGCTGAAATTATCTACCGAAAAGATTCAGGTAAACATCATACACAAATCGGTTGGACAGGTTACAGAGGGCGATGTTCTCTTGGCATCAGCATCCAACGCGATTATTATTGGATTCCAGGTTCGTCCTTCTGCAAGTGCCCGTAAATTGGCGGAAAATGAAGAGATCGACATGCGTTTCTATTCGATCATCTACAAAGCAATTGAAGAGATAAAAGCCGCCATGGATGGCATGCTTGCTCCTGAATTCGAAGAGAAGATTGTGTGTAATGTTGAAGTACGCGATGTGTTCAAGATTACGAAAGTGGGAACTGTTGCCGGATGTTATGTGTTGGATGGAAAAATTACCCGTCACACCAAAATCCGACTTATCCGTGATGGTATTGTGGTGTATTCCGGAGACTTGGGATCACTCAAACGTTTCAAGGATGATGTGAAAGAAGTCGCCACTGGATACGAGTGTGGATTGAACATCCATAACTTCAATGATATCAAAGAAGGAGATATTATCGAAGGATATGAAAACGTAGAGATCAAGCGAAAGCTGTAATGTTTTAAAATTCGGTATGATAGAATAACGTCTACTGAAAAAAGAGCCCGGAAAATACCACGACAACTGTCTGGCGTTTTCCGGGCTTATTTATTTCGCTTCTGTGAGAATGAACCTATTGTAAAATCCAGCAGTAGCAGTAAAAGCACAGTATAAATTACATTAAGGTAATTTGATATAATCCCTGACAATGTATGCACCAGGGTACTGACCTGAAACATCATTAAGCAATCTACGAGCTTCCGCTTTTGTTCGAAAATCACCACAGCGTACTTTAAAATTTGGCTGCTGATAGGAAAGATAAACTGCGATACCTGGAAACTGACGTTCAAACTCCACGACAGCAGATTGAGCTCTGTCTTTTGCATTATTACCGGCATCAGACAAGACCTGCACACGATAACCCTCTAAACCGGGGGAAGTGTAATTGGCTTTCTTGTAAACTTCTAAAAGTTCAATCAAACCAGATGGAAGTTGATACTGGATAACTCCATTAGCAATAGAGTCCAAATGCATGCGATCAAATGTGGAAATCTTCAAAGAATCATTTTCCTGCGCTTGCAGAAAAATGCTGCCAGTCATAAAAAAAACTAGAAATAAAAGATTAAAAAAGATTGAATAGGTGGTTCTAAATCGGAACATTCAAAGGGAATTTAAAGCAAAACTAACAAGTATCCTTCAGAATCAGGATAAATAAACGAAACAGTTTGAATTGAAAGTCTTCATTTATTGTGCTCCATTTAGACCTAAGTACCTGAAGACTTGTATAAAACAAAAATGTACTGTCTCATGAAGCGGTCCAACTTGAAAGATGCGTTTATTTAGAATCATTCCAAATTATAAACAAAGTCAAAAAAACTCTTAAAGGAAAAGGTTAACGGTTAAATTTGCAGCCGTTAAAACTGAAATAGGGGTCATCCTACCTGCTGGTCTATGCATCTATTCCGTTCCCGTCTCTTAAGTGTTCTGGCAGTATTTTTTGCTGTTGTCCTATCCTCGAACAATGCTTCGGCCCAAGATGGTGCCAAACTGTTCAAAGGCAACTGCGCGTCCTGTCACAAAGCAACTAATCAGAAGTTAGTTGGTCCCGGTCTTCAAGGCGTTCGTAGCCGTTGGACTGATGAAGCAAAACTCATAGCCTGGGTAAAGAACTCCACCGAGTTCATGAAAACAGGTGATGCGTATGCAAATAAACTGTTTGCTGATTATGGTAAATCCATAATGCCTGCGCAAGCACTATCCGATGCTGAAATCATTGCAGTCATTGACTGGGCTGATAAAGGTGGAGATGCTCCAGTTGCTGCCACGGCAGATGCGGGTGCTACAGGAACAGCAACAAGCTCTGAACCAGCTGCAACAGATAGTAGTACCTATTTATACGTTCTTCTTGGATTAGGTCTTCTACTGATAATTCTTATTCGAGTATTGGGTACTGTAAAGATCTCCTTAGAGTCTTTGGTAAACGAAAAAGATGGAATTATCGTTGAGCCTAAACCAGTTCTTAGTCCGTTGGAGCGTTTCCGTTATTGGGCATCTCAAAACAAAAAAATTGTAGCTATTGTGAGCTTGATTTTAGTTGTTTGGGTTCTGAAGCAAGGTTGGGATGGTTTGATGGGTGTTGGTATATATCAAGGATACGCTCCTGAGCAACCGATCAAATTCTCGCATGAACTTCATGCTGGTCAGAATAAGATTTCGTGTGTGTATTGCCACAGCGGAGTTGAGAAATCGAAACATGCCAATATCCCTTCAGC
>CALQRR010000085.1 GCA_943333015.1 Chitinophaga pinensis
AACACGATCGAGCTGTTTGGACATGATGGGGCAAATGCTCTGGCAGGTGGTAAAGAAATAATCGGCAACATAGACTTTGCCTTTTACGGCCTCCTGCGTCACGGTTTTTCCGTCCTGATTGGTAAAGGCGAAATCGGGAATATGATGCCAGATGGTATCGTATTTTACCCCGTTGGCGGTGCGACTGCTATCGATCCGATGATTTCCGAGAATCGGTAATTTTTTATAGAAACGTGTTTTCGCTCCCGCATTAAAATAGTAAATCCCAAAAAGGAGGATGCAGGCAAGCGGAATTAGGACAGGAAGCAGACGTTTCATGCGGCAAATATCAGGTGAATCTTCAAGAGTGCGTTTTACGAAACTGTTCAGATCGGCACAATGTTCGATTTCGCGGGCGATTTATATTTCTCAGGAATCACCTTCAAAACACAGGCGCTGAATGCTTCCGTGAGGCGTTGTTTAACCACTTGTCGAGGGTGATCAAGCTGACTAGACGCACCTGTATGATTTATAACAATGCTTTTGGAGAAATTCAATCGTACGAACTGTTTGATTTTTTCACGGGCGCATCCAGCATTTCCACTGGTAATCCCGCATCTTTCCAAGCATCGATGCCATTATCGAGTACAATGACGGTTGAAAACCCTTCTTCCAATAACCATTCAGCAGCAAGATTGCTCCGGTAGCCGCCTTGGCAGTATATAAATACAGGTTCGTATCGGGGCAGTTTTTTAGCTGTTTCCTTGAAGGATTTGTTGTCCCAATCGACATTTTTAGCCCCTTTGAGATGTTCGGCCTTAAATTCATCGGCATTGCGCACATCCAACAAGGTGCCTTTGAGGTGCACCGTTTTTACCTGAAATACTTTTGGATCGAGTTTTTCGAGACGGCCTTTTTTCTGCGCCGAAAGTGGAACGGCAAGCAGGATCGAAAGCAGGATTAGAATGTTTTTCATAGGGATGTTTAAAAAGTCAAAACGGCTTCGCCCAAATCATACACGGGCACATCTACAAAAGGCTGAATAATGCTTGCCCCTGCAGCAGAACGATAACCACCGGCACAATGGACAAGAATGGGTTTATCGGATGGAATTTCGGCCATGCGTTCCCGTAATTCAGGAAGTGGAATTTCCAAAGCACCCGGGAAGATGCGTTTGGCCGCTGTTTCACCTGGATTACGAATATCGACAATGGTGAATTCGTTAGAAGAAGAACGCACCTCGTCCACATCTACTTCTTCGAGTGTTTCCGGGAGTTTAGATGGCGTAGTGAGTGCGCCTTTGATGCGACTTTCATATCCGATTTTAGCTGCTTTGCGGATCAGGATTTCGAGTTTCTCCGTTGTTTCAGCGATGAGGTAAAATGGCTCTTCGGGGCCAACAATGGAACCCAGCCAAGTTTCAAATTTACCGCCATCCATGATGTTGATGCTCTGATACACATGGCCGTTGCGGAAATCGGTTTGCGGTCGGGCGTCGAGTACCAGTATTCCTTTTTCCAATGGTGCATTGGCGGCAAGGCGGGGCACCAATTGGATGCTTGGTTCAAATGCAGCCGCACCGTGTTTGTTGAGGTTAACATCGTATCCAAAATACTTTGGAACGAAAGGCTGATCTTGAATAAGTGCTTTTACAAATTCCGTTTCATCCGTGAGCTGAAACGCGTAATTAGTCCGGAGTTCCCGGCCGATAGTACTGGATAGATCGCTGCTCAGGTTTTTACCGCAGAGCGAACCAGCTCCGTGCGCCGGATACACGAGCACATCTTCGTGAAGTTTCTTGAGTTTATCCTGTACCGAATGATACATTGCACGCGCCAGTTCTTCGCGTTGTGCCGTGAGATTTCCAACAGATTCGCGCAAATCGGGACGGCCAACATCTCCCACAAACAATGTGTCGCCGGAGAAAAGGGCATGCTCGTTTCCGTTTTCATCTTTCAACAGCACGCAAATACTGTCGGGCGAATGACCCGGTGTATTCATCGCCTGTAACGTGATTTTACCAAGCTGAATCTGCTGTCCTTCATCAAAGGACGTGTGGACATAGTCAGCTCCAAGCAACTTGCTTACATAGATGGTTGCTCCAGTTGTTTGGGCTATTTCGTGGTGACTGGAAACGAAGTCGGCATGTGGATGCGTTTCTATAACAGCCGTGATTTTTGCCTGGTGTTTCTCGACGAAGTCATAGTACGGTTGTGGATCTCTTGCCGGATCAATGATCGCAGCCTGATTGTCGCTGATGATGATGTAGGAGCCGTGTGCCAGGCCTGTATCGTAGAGTTGTTCGATGATCATGGTTGGGTTTTTTGCGGGCGCAAAGATAAGGGATGTGCTGTCCCGATAGCTATCGGGAAATGGATGTGCTGATTAATATTGAGCATTCGGAAGCCATTTTGTATCCTCGGACTGAAGTCCGAAGTCGCTTTTGGGAAAACGAAGCATCCTCGGGCTTTAGCCCGGGGTGTTCTTTGAGCAGAATGCTCAAACTCTGCTAGGCGAGAGACGTGAGCATTCGTAGTGCCATTTTGTATTCTCGGTCTTAAGTCCGAGGTTGCTGTTGGGAAAAAGATGTATTTTTGCCCGTCCCTGCACAAAACAAGGGCTTTTGGATGATAGCACTATTGCGGAAGGAGATTAGTAGTTTCCTCACATCGCTTATCGGATACAGCGTCATTACGATATTTCTGCTGGCGATTGGCCTTTTTCTCTGGGTGTTTCCGGGGAATTTTAACATTTTGGATGCTGGATTTGCATCCCTCGAGAGTCTGTTTGTGATCGCTCCTTGGGTGTTCATGTTCCTGATTCCGGCCATCACCATGCGTTCTTTTGCCGAAGAGCAACGCACCGGAACCATTGAGCTGCTTCTCACCCGACCGCTGAGCGAATGGCAGATCATCACCGCAAAATACCTGGCAGGGCTTCTATTGGTTATCATTTCGGTGTTGCCAACGGTGGTGTATTATTTTAGTTTGAAGTCGCTGGGAAATCCGGTCGGCAACATTGATTCGGGCGGAACCTGGGGTTCTTATCTGGGCTTGATATTTTTAGGAGGTTCCTTTGTTTCAATCGGTCTGTTTGCTTCTTCGCTCACCGAGAACCAGATTGTTTCTTTCCTCATCGGGTTCTTTCTCTGCTTCTTTTTTTACGCAGGTTTTGATTCGATTGCCTCAATGGAATTTTTTCATCCCATCGATCAGCTCATCATCAAACTGGGCATTAACGAACATTTCGGTTCTATGAGCCGGGGCGTGATCGATAGCCGCGATCTGGTATATTTTATCTCATTCACTGTATTTTTTCTCGCCCTCACACGTTTTCGTCTGTTGAGCCGCACCTGGTAATTATGGCAAAAGTTCCCTCTCCCTCATCCCGTTTGAAAAGGAGCGCCGTGTTTAACCTGGTGCTCCTGGTGGTTTTACTCGTGCTCGCCAATCTGGCCGCATCGTTTAAATTCACCCGCTTCGATCTTACCTCCGAAGGCCGCTATTCACTTAGTGAAACAACCATTTCGCTGCTCGAAAATCTGGACGATTTCGTTTACATCAAAGTATATCTCGAGGGCGATTTGCCGGCAAACTATACCAAACTGCGCAATTCCACCCGCGAGTTGCTCGATGAGTTTCGAGCGTATTCTTCTTTCGTCGAATATGAGTTCATCAACCCATCCGAAAGTGAGAATGAAAAGGAACGCAAAGCCATTTATCAGCAGTTGCTCGATGCGGGACTCACCTACACCAATCCGGTAGAGGAAAAAGCTTCAGGTGTTTCTCAAACCCTCATCTGGCCTGGTGCAATCATCAGTTTTAAAGGACGCACCTTGCCCTTGCAGTTGCTGAAAAGTCAGACCTATGCCAATGAAGAGGAACTTATCACCCGTTCGGTGAACGACCTCGAATACGAGATGACCAATACCGTTCGCAAACTCGGTACGGTTATTAAACCACGCATTTGTTTCATCGAAGGTCATGGCGAACTCGATTCCCTCGATACCAAAGACCTCACACTTTCGCTGGAAGAATATTATGCAGTTGAACGCAAACGGCTCGACAGCAACCTGACCAGCCTTGTTCTTCGCACCGAAAAAGGCGATACCGTTAAGTTTATTCCCCGGTATAAGGCCATCATTGTTGCCAGCCCGGATTCGGTTTTTTCGGAAAAAGATAAATTCATCATCGATCAATACATCATGCGGGGCGGAAAAGTGCTCTGGCTGCTCAACAAGGTAGATGCATCGATGGACAGTCTGAGTATTTACAGCAACAAATTCGTGTATCCCACCGAGTTAAATCTGGATGATCAGTTGTTCCGCTATGGCGCACGTGTGAATCCTGATCTGGTGGCCGATCTGCGTGCTTCTGTCATTCCGGTGGTCGCAGGAATGGTGGGCAATCAACCGCGGTTTATTCCTAAACGCTGGCCGTTTTTTCCGTTAAGTCTGCCAACGACCAATCACCCGGTGGTGAATAATCTCAATGCCACCCGGTTTGAATTTGTGAGTTCGGTGGATACTGTTGGCGCTCCAGAAATAAAAAAGACAGTGCTGCTGGCCAGTTCCAAGCGTTCGCGCATCTTGTCCACACCGGCCCGTATTTCACTCAATATTCTTCGTGAGACACCAGATCCGCGGATGTATTCCAGCTCCGGAATTCCATTTGCGGTATTGCTCGAAGGCACATTCACCTCGAATTTCCGAAACCGGATGTCGCCACAGATTTTGAACAACGATAAGATTGGTTTTGTGGAAGCGGCTATTAAACCTACGGCGATGATTGTGGTGGGCGATGGCGATGTGATCAAAAACAGTTACTCGCGTGCCACTGGCCGCATGGCTCCTCTGGGCTACGACCGTTATACGGGTGAGCTTTTCGGGAACAAAGATTTTCTACTCAACTGTGTCAATTATTTGTGTGATGATTCCGGTCTGATTTCGGTTCGCTCCCGGGAAGTAAAACTCCGTTTGCTGGATGAAACGCAAGTGAAAGCCTCCCGCACGGCCATTCAGGTGAAAAATGTGCTGGTGCCGATTGTACTCATCCTGCTCACAGGTGTTTTGCTCACGTATTTGCGCAAACGTAAATTTGGCCGTCGCTAATTGCTGCTTATGAAAACGAACCGACTACTGCTGATTGGAATTGTTCTGCTGGGCTGTGTTGTGACTTACCTGATCCTCAACAACGGTAGCAGCACACGTGGAGGAGATTTGAAGAATTTTACGGTGGAAGATACTGCTTCGGTCGATAAAATTTTCATTGCCGATAAGATGAACCACACCGCGCTACTCGAGCGGAAAGGCCCGGCTTCGTGGACCATCGATGGGAAATACGCCATTCGTCCGGACGGTATTAAGATGATTTTAGAAACGCTCAACAAGATGGTTGTCCGCGCACCAGTGGCCAAGTCGATGGAGCAGAAAGTGCTGAAAGACCTTTCCGGTCCAATTCAGAAGAAAGTGGAGATTTACCAGAACGGGCGGTTGACGAACGTCATTTTCATGGCCGGAGAAACGCCCGATAAGTTGGCTACCTATATGTTGATAGACGGATCCGACACGCCTTATGAAGTGCATATTCCGGGTCACCGTGGATTTTTACAAACGCGCTTTGTTTCCGATGGTCGTCTCTGGCGCGATCCGGTGATATTTCGCTACGATTACCGGGACATGCGTTCGGTAGAAGTGGTTTATCCTGGGCAGCCGCAAGATGGTTTCACAGTGAAGTACGATGGAAAAGTAACCTCTCTGTTGCACCCGGGAAGCACGCAGCCCGATCCGGCGCTCGATTCACTTCGTGCATTTGAGTACCTCAATGGTTTCCGAAACATCGGGTATGAATTTGAGGTGGTGGAAACGTTTTCGAAAACGATTAAAGATTCGATACTGGCTTCACAGCCGTTTATAGTGGTCACCGTGACCGATAAAACGGGCGCCAAAAACCTGGTGAAAGGCTATCGCCGGCCAGCCAATCTCACGTCGGATGTTCCGGAAGAGGAACGCGCACCGTTCGACACAGATCGTTTATACGCGGTAATAAATAACGGGAAAGATTTTGTGCTCGTTCAATATTTCCAGTTCGACAAGGTGATCAAGCCCGCAGGATGGTTCCTACGCCGGTAAAATATACGGTTCATATTTTTTCGTTCCGGAAGCCATCATCAAGTGGTTGTAATTTCTGTCAATCCTCTATCTTTACGCCCCTTAAATAAAAAGAAAGCATGAAGTTTATTATCTCCAGCAGTACGCTTCTCAAGCAATTGCAGGCTATTTCCGGTGTGCTGAGCACCAATAGCAGTCTGCCGATTCTGGAAGATTTCCTGTTCGAAATCTCCGAAGGTGAACTGAAAGTTTTTGCATCTGACCTCGACAATACCATCAGCACGACGTTTAAAGCCGATGCTGCGGAACCTGGTCGCGTTGCAATTCCTGCAAAAATGTTGCTCGATACACTGAAGAGCTTTCCTGAACAACCGCTTACATTCCTGATCAACAGCGAAAATTTCGGTATCGAGATCGCTTCTGGTTACGGTAAATACAAACTCAACGGTCACGATCCGGAAGAGTTTCCGCGTATTCCTGAAATTGAAGATGGCGCCGGTTTTAACGTCGATGCCTCGATTCTTTTCAGCGGAATCAATAAAACCATTTTCGCTACCGGTAACGACGATTTGCGTCCGGTAATGTCGGGTGTTTTTATGCAGGTTGGTCCTGAACACATGACCATGGTGGCGACCGATTCTCACCGCTTGGTGCGTTACCGTCGCCTCGATGTGAGAGCTGCAGAAGAAGCCTCCTTCATCCTTCCTAAAAAACCACTCAACCTGTTGAAAAACCTGCTTGGGTATGTAGATGGCGAAGTGGCGATTTTGTTCAATGCCAAAAATGCCTCATTCTCGTTTGATCATATCAACCTGGTGTGCCGACTCATTGATGGCCGTTACCCGAACTACGAAGCGGTTATTCCAAAAGAAAACCCGTTCAAACTCACCATGGCGCGTCAGGATCTGATGACCTCGATCCGTCGT
>CALQRR010000086.1 GCA_943333015.1 Chitinophaga pinensis
ATTTCCATAATGAATGGATGCCACCTCCGATCGTGGCACTAGGTAAAGAACACTGTCCTTTTCTAATTTTGAATAGGTGATGAATTGGAGGTCTATTTCCAAAATCCTCCCAATAATCTTTCCTCCCTTTTTTAGATAGAGTGTGTCTGGAAACATGCTCACGGGGAGTATTGAATCCTGAGAAGCGCCTGAACACACATCCAGATTCAAATCACTATGCTGCTCTGAGAGCTCTTGAGCGGAATTATTGTTCCCAAAACAGGCATCGGCTGTTTGAGAAAACAGCAGTAGAATTAAAAGCGATCGAATATTCAGCGTGTTCATTTTGAGCGGGAGTTAAAACCGATGGTCAACGTGATTCTAAATCCGGTATGCTCGGTATGAGCGGGTTTTAATTCAGTCTTGATTTCATACAATCCTGTGATGGGATTGAGATATTCGGATTCAATTAACACGTTCTGGTAAGATTTGGTGACAGAAGGAATGAACGCTATATTGATAGGAAAAACCACCTTTCCGGATCGGAAAGAAGAGCCTGCGGCAATTAGGATCCCGGATCCGCCGAGCGATAATGTAGGGCCAAGACCCAATTCAAACCCTTTGGCTGAGCGGTATCCTACCATTGCGGTGATGCTTGGAATAAGCAGTCCTTGTTCCATTCCTCCAAACATGGGAATCAATTCAATGAGCCCCGCAGCCCCATTGTCAAGAGTAAAAAAACGCGTTTCAAATTGCCATCCAAATTGGGTGATAATGGGATTGATGTCCCGCTCAAAAATGTCATTCATCCGGTCTTTAGATTCTCCTGCTTGCAAATACGTCAGCCCTATGCGAGGGCCGCCATAACGCAACTTAGAACTGACCGGTTGGATATCCGGTTTCTTTTGAATGGCAGTAATCTCCTCTATTTGACCGTTTTGGTAAACAATTCGGACAACTTCTGTTTTTGGAATAAAATAGATGGGACCCGAAGGATTCTCAAAGCGTTTGTATTTGATGGATTCTGAAAACACTTCCAACACCTGAACGAGGACCTCCGATCCATCCTTTAAAAACAAGCGATCTTGAGCATGGATACTCTGCAAAAAACCCACAAGACTCAATAGTGCGATTATTACCCATTTCATAATGACCCATTTAATTTTCACAAAGATGGGCAGTAGTATTTTCTATTTGTATGATTATTATCAATTATAGATTACAATATTATTATTATAGTGCATTGCGTGCTTTTTACCTCTCCGATATCGTTCAAAATAACATAAAAAAAGCCGTCCTGTTGGGGACGGCTTTTTTGTTTAATCGATATACTGATCACGGGAAAACTCCCAGTGTGTTGTATGACTGAACGATTTTCTTGATAGCTACTACAAACGCTGCAGTACGCAAATCAGGAATACCTGAACCGCTTTTCAATTCATCGCGAATTGCATTGTACGAGTTGATCATCGTTTCTTCCAATCCAGAATAAACCAAATCAAGCTCGTCTGCTCCACGCTCAATAAGTGCGCGCTGAGAATCGGTTGCACGACGACCGGTCATGTCTTCCAATACAGAAATCGTATTGCGACCTGCCGACTCATCCCAACGTTTGCCCAAACGACCGAAACGGACGTGGCTCAGGTTTTTCAACCATTCGAAATAAGAAACAGTCACACCTCCTGCATTGAGGTAAATATCCGGAATGATGTAAACACCTTTCGCGTTTAGAATTGCTTCTGCTTCTGGTGTTACAGGTCCGTTTGCTGCTTCTCCAATGATCTTACACTTGATGCGGTCAGCATTTCCTGCATTGATCTGATTTTCGAGCGCTGCTGGTACCAATACATCACACTCAATTTCAAGTGCTGCGTATTTGTCCACGTTTGTAGTACCCGGGAAATTCAGAATGCTGCCCGTTTTAATGCGGTGAGCTTCCAATGCATGTGGATTGATTCCATCAGCACTGTAAATAGCGCCATCCCACTCAGCAATAGAAATGATCTTTCCACCACCTTCGTGAATGAATTTTGCCGAATGGAAACCTACGTTACCAAAGCCTTGAACAACGAATGTTTTTCCTGCCATGCCCGGAGTCAAGCCCCATGCCTTGCAATCCTCTTCGATGCTTAACGCCTCGCGGATACCAAAGTAAACACCTAGTCCTGTTGCTTCCTTACGACCGCGGATTCCTCCCTGACTAACAGGCTTTCCTGTTACACATGCCGAAGCATTGAGCTCGTTCGGGAAAAATGTGGCGTATGTATCAACGATCCACGCCATTTCGCGTTCGCCTGATCCGTAATCCGGAGCGGGAACATCGATACCGGGGCCGATGAAGTTTTTCTTAATCAGTTCAGACGTGTAGCGACGCGTAATGCGCTCCATTTCATCTGCAGATAGTTTGCGTGGACTGATTTTGATACCACCTTTTGCTCCACCAAAGGGAACGTCAACAATAGCACATTTGTAAGTCATCAGAGCTGCAAGTGCCATCACTTCGTCCTGATTCACTGCTGTGCTGAAACGAATACCGCCCTTTGTTGGGAGTTTGTGGTGAGAGTGTTCCACACGGTAGGCTTCAATGACCTGATAGCTGTCACCCATTTTCACAGGGAACTTCATCCGGTAAACACTGTTGCAATATTTTATCTGATCTAACAGACCTTCAGATACATCGACGAATTTCGCCGCACGATCAAAATACTTAAGGACGTCTTGAAAAAACTCGTCCTCTCTCTTTTCCGTAATGTCGGACATAAACGGGTGGTTTAAAGATTGATAATTGGGATTGACTGCGCCAAACGTACACAAAATTTTACGGTTGGCTGATGTTGGTAAAAGGAAATATATCTTTGAAATTCAAACAGTTAAGCAAATTTTTAGAGCGGTCTGCACATTTCACCTCTCCGAAAAAGGCAAGAAAATGGTCCGGTACGGGTAGAAATTTGACAGTTGACTAAACAGAAGGGCTGAAAAGTGCCTTCAATTCTGTTGCATCATCGGGTTTCATTTTACCCGCCAAAATCAAACTCAACTGACGGCGGCGTAACGCCCCTTCAAAGCGACTCCGCTCCAACTCCGATTCCGGAATGAGCTCCGGAACAGCAATCGGATTCCCCAACTGATCAACCGCCACAAACGTATAAATGGCTTCGTTGTGGCGAACACGTTCTCCGGTGGAATGATTCTCCACCCACACATCAATAAACACCTCCATCGACGAAGAGAACGATCGGGAAACATGCGCTTCCAGCGTAACAATATCGCCTAATTTGATCGGGCGGCTAAACGAAACGTTGTTCACCGATGCCGTTACCACAATGCGCTTGCAATGACGGTGTGCTGAAATGGCTGCGGTAATATCCATCCAATGCAGTAAACGACCTCCCATAAGGTTTCCAAGGGTGTTGGTATCATTGGGAAGTACGATCTCCGATGAAATCGCCATCGACTCGCGGGCAAACTTTTGTGTTTTCATAAGCAGCGCAAAGGTAGAGAGAGCCGCGGGATTCCTGCTATAAAAAACCCCGGACTTCAGTCCGGGGCCCTCTCAAACGCAATGTCGGTATTCAAACCAACTGCATCCCTAGACGTCAGTCCTGAGCGTTCACCACCAAAAAATGCCCTGTGTTAACCGAAGGCTGCTCATCCTTTCCGCATAAGCCTTTTCATTATCACGCCCGCCTTCCTATATTCGCAGCATGCTTTACCTCTATCTCAAAGCGATTCACATCATTTTCATCGTCACCTGGTTTGCCGGTTTGTTTTACATGCCACGGCTGCTCATCTACGACGTAGAAGCCCGCCAAAAACCCGAACCCGAAAGCAGTATTCTGGTCAACCAGTTCCGCATCATGCAAAAACGTCTCTGGTTTGGCATCACCTGGCCATCCTTTGTTTTAACTATGATCCTCGGCCCTTGGATTGTCATCGAAGCCGAACACATCCAGTGGACAGACCGCTGGCTCGTCATCAAACTCGGCCTCGTTGCAGGGCTTGTTATCTATCATTTCAGCCTGCAATACATCTTCCGGCAACTCGGAAAAAATCTGCTGCGCTACACCTCCAACCAACTCAGGTTGTGGAACGAGGTCGCCACCCTGTTCCTCGTTTCCATTGTCTTTTTGGTGATCCTCAAAAGCGAACTCGACATGCTTTACGGGCTACTCGGACTTCTGGCGCTCATCGCGGTACTCATGCTGGCCATCCGAATTTACAAACGCATCCGTCAGAAATAGTAAGGGGGCGTAGACCGGGCTATTGTTTCAAGCCCTGCAGATATCCTTCATACCATCTTCAATACTCCCCAAGCCGGCATCACATGGTTGCATACTCCATCAGGGCTTTACACGCTATCCCTAACGCGCGCAACGCGACAGAAACAAACAGGTAGAAGTCAACACCTGTTTCGTTCAGCAGGCAAACATTCCGGAAATAAAAAAGAGAAAAGAGGTTAACCCGCGAGGGACTTCCAAATCGTAGAAGGTAAAGGCCTGTCGGTAAAACTTTTCTTGAACAGCAAGAGTACTGTTCGAGACGGCTGGATTAGCGGATCAATAACCACGCTTCCTCATTCAAGCCTTTGCGGATAGAATTCAATTCTTCGCTCGCCTCGCGGATACTAGGATAATTACCATACACCACACGGTATAATCCGGCTGGTGTACGATCGAGTAAATAGGCACCAAAGCCTTTTTCACTCAGGTAATCCACCATGCCATCGGCATTCGATTGTGTGGAATAACATCCGGCAACAATAAATATCCGTGCACTCTCAGCACTGAAAGCTTCCTCCACCGGAACAAACACCGAAGGACGCGCCGCAGGCATATCAGTAGGATTAACAATACCCATAGCCACAACAGGCATACGGACACTGTTTTTAAAAATATTCAAATCGGCAGTGGAAATCCCTTTTCCTTCCGGCAAGCTTGCGTTCACACCAATAAATGCAGCAATCAGCAAAATGGGAACAGCCTGCAAAACACGACGTATCGGGAATTTGCGACTCACCTTCACCGGTGGCACCAAGTCGCGGTTTACAAAAACAGGCTCAGGACGACGTTCCGGAATTGGAAAACGATTGATCGGCTGAACCTGCAGGGCATAAAGTCCAATGGCTTCCGGAAGATAATTGTGCGTAGTAAATGCGCGAAACTGCAGATTACGCTCCACATCCATACTGAATTGCCCTACTTCCGACCATTCGATACGCTCACCAGCCAATAAATTAGTATTCAGCGATTCCGCATAATCGGAAAGGATTCTCCGGGACTCTGCAAAGGAAATCTGTGCGCTCTTTACAAGCTCATTTACCAGTAAACCATCATCTGTTTGCAAGCTACGATTGAAAACCAGCTGTTTTGATGGTGCCTGAAACACATGGGTAACAGGATGCACGCGTGCAGGTGCATAATTACCAATCAATCCGCCAAAACTGGGAAGAATGATGCAATCATGTACATGCAGCAAATTAGCCACAAGGCTGGCAACCTGCTTGTTACGTTTAGAAAACTCCGTGTGCTCCATTTCTCCAAATATAGCGCGGTTTTCGGTCAGACAAAACGGGATTGCATTTTTTTCAAATCTTCGGGTGTATCTACACTCCAACTCTCATGTTCACTCAGGGCGGTCATGATGCGGTAACCGTTTTCAATCCAGCGTAATTGCTCGAGTTTTTCGGTTAATTCTAAAAATGATGGTGGGAGTTGGGCAATCTTCAGCAAGGTGTTAGCCCGGTAACCATACAAACCAATATGTTGAAAATGAGCCGTCAAATCAGGTAAACTTCCCTGTGTGGCATCGCGCTCAAATGGAATAGGCAACCGGCTGAAATACAGTCCATATCCATTCACATCCCGCACCACCTTAATCATATTAGGGTTGAGCACGTCTTCACCATGCGAAAATCTGCGCAGCAATGTTCCTAACTCCACCGCCTGATCGTCAAAACATCGACACAAGACATCAATCTGCCCTGGATCAATAAACGGTTCATCTCCCTGAATATTAATCACCACCGCATCCGCCGGAACGGCATCTCCCAATAGCCGGATCACCTCCGCACACCGATCCGTTCCACTGGGATGTTCCATAGAAGTCATCACCACCTCACCCCCAAAGGAGCGCACCTCGGCTTCAATACGAGCATCGTCGGTTGCTACTATAACGCGCTGCAACAACTTACTTTGGAGCGCCTGCTCCACCACACGGCGAATCATCGTTTTTCCAAGAATTTCAACAAGCGGCTTACCGGGAAAGCGGCTACTGGCATACCGGGCGGGAATGATCCCGATGTAATGGGGCGTTTGCATGGTTCAAATATACAGGACAATGTCAGTTCTTGCACGCAAACGATCTCTCCTGAAAACTTACATGGACGTATCTTTTCAAAAACAGATGCGGTATAGGGATGCATGAAACAGCCTTCGACATTATCAATTTCTAATCCTTCCGGTGATGAAAAAATGGCTGATTCCTTCCGCTCTCATTGTGGCTTCCATTGCGGTTGCACAAAACCCTCTGCTCGAAGACACTAAAACCTGGTCCTGTTACGGGGATTATTTCTTCCTGAATGTGAAGTACCAACTCGGCGGCGACACCCTGATGAATGGAAAAACATTCCGCAAAGTACTCGCACATGGCAGCAGTGTTCCGTTCAACTTTCATCCCGACAGTGCACAGTATAAATCCGCGCTCCGCGAACAGGACGGCAAAGTCTGGGTGGTTGAAAAAGGTTTTATCACCGAACAGCTTCTCTACAACTTCACAAAAAACACGGGCGATACCATTCGCTTTTACAGGCCTATTGGTGATTTCAACCAGGGCGTGTTGCCGCAGTACGTGGTTGGGAAAGTGTATAAAACCAATACCGTTGTCTTAAACGGCATTCCCCGCAAACGGCTATATATCCATGATCCGAATATGGTGGACATGCTGCCGGCTCAAGCACTGAGTCAACTCGACCCGCAAGCCGATGTCTGGATTG
>CALQRR010000087.1 GCA_943333015.1 Chitinophaga pinensis
AGCAGGGTAAAGTCACCGGAGCCAATGTTTCGGTGCGAATTGACGATGCGTTCATGCAGGCGGTGATCAACAAGCAACCGTATACGCAACAATTTCCGATAGACGCTCCACATCCGAAGATCACCAAGGAGATAGATGCCAATGCGTTATGGGGAAAAATCACGCACAATGCCTGGAGTTCTGCAGAACCAGGGGTGCTGTTTTGGGATACCATCATTCGCGAATCGATTCCCGATTGTTATGCCGATTTGGGATTTAAAACATTGTCGACTAATCCTTGTGGTGAAATCCCGCTTTGTCCATACGACAGCTGCCGTTTACTAGCGCTCAATCTGCTTAGTTATGTAAATGCTCCATTTAGTGATGCTGCCCGTTTTGACTTTGATCTGTTTAAGGAACATGCCCGGATTGCATTGCGGGTTATGGATGACATCATTGATCTGGAATGCGAGAAGATTGATGTGATTTTGAAAAAGATTGATTCCGATCCGGAAGATGAGCAGACCAAATTCACCGAGAAACAGCTGTGGTTGAATATCCGTGAAAAAGCATTGCAAGGCAGGCGGACCGGCATAGGCATAACAGCCGAAGGAGATATGTTGGCCGCGTTGGGATTACGGTATGGATCAGAGGAAGGCATTGCGTTTTCGGTCAAGGTGCATGAAGTGCTGGCCGTTGAGGTGTATCGTGCATCGGTTGATTTGGCCGAAGAACGTGGGGCTTTTCCTATTTATGATACCGCACGGGAGCAGAATAATCCCATGATTAAACGTATTGCCCAAGCAGATCCGGCCTTGTATGAGCGGATGAAAAAGCACGGGCGGCGAAATATTGCCATGCTCACCATTGCGCCAACAGGCAGTGTGAGTATCTGCGCTCAGACTTCCAGCGGCATTGAACCGGTTTTTATGGTTTCCTACAAACGCCGTCGGAAAGTGAATCCGAACGACAAGAATGTGCACATCACATTTGTGGATGAAGTGGGCGATTCCTGGGAAGAGTACCATGTGTTTCATCCACGTTTTTTGCAGTGGATGGAAGTGCAGGGATACAACCCCGAGGATGTGAAGAAATACGATGATGCGCAGCTGCAGGCCTTGATTCAAAAATCACCCTATCATGGCGCAACTTCGAACGATATTGACTGGGTGAGCAAAGTTCGGATGCAAGGCGCCATTCAGAAATGGGTAGATCACTCGATCAGTGTGACGGTGAATCTACCGAATGACGTTTCGGAAGATGTGGTGCGAGATGTTTACCGAACGGCTTGGGAGAGTGGATGCAAAGGCATGACGATTTACCGCGACGGATCGCGTTCGGGTGTGTTGATTAGCAATGAACCCGCGAAGGAAGATGCGAAAGGCATCCAGGAAACGAAAGCACCTGTTCGACCGAAAGTGTTGGATGCGGAGGTGATCCGTTTTCAAAATGCGCACGAGAAATGGATTGCTGTAATTGGTTTGCTGAACGATAAACCGTACGAGATTTTTACTGGAAAAGCTGAAGGATTTTATTTACCCAATTGGGTAGAAAAAGGAAAGGTGATGAAAGTACATGCCGAAAATGGAGAAACCCGGTATGATTTTCAATTCGTGGATAAATACGGATATAAGGTAACCATGGAAGGTTTATCGCGTTCGTTTGATCCCGAATTTTGGAATTATGCCAAGTTGATCAGCGGGATTTTACGCCATGGCATGCCGCTGCATTATGTAGTGGATTTGGTGGAAACCTTGAGTTTGAGTGAAGACAATATAAACACTTGGAAAAACGGGGTGGTTCGCGCCCTTAAAAAGTTTGTTCCCGATGGAACTGTTGCTACCGAACAGCAATGTCCGGAATGCCATCAGGAAGGTGGATTGGTGTACAAAGAAGGATGCATTTCCTGCACGCATTGCGGATATTCGAAGTGCGGATAATGGTTTAATCAACCTGAATAAAAACCCATCTCCTTTTATAGGTGATGGTTTTTTTTTGCGCAGTAAACTGAAATGCCAAGTAGGATTTATTTTTTATTGAAGCATAAATGCCTGTTTATTTTAGGATTTTAGGCGCAAATTATTGAAACGTCTATGCTTGAAAACGCTTGTCACAAAAGGGATAGGAGCGGAAAGCCCTGGCAGGAAATGCATCCATGAACCAATTGATTAATTAAAATTTCTGTTTTATTATTAGTAGCAACTAAACAGGTTCAGCATTTGGAAAAAAAATCCCCGGAGAACTTAATCTGCCGGGGATTTGAATGTGTGAATGAATGTTATTTAGCGATTACGATGCGGTGCATTTCGGTCTGTGTGGCTGTTTCGATTTGCAGGAAATACACGCCATTGCTCAACTGTGAGACATTGAGCTGCGTTTGATTGGTCGGAAGTTCCTGACGGAGAATTTCTTGTCCGCTAAGGTTAAAAACACGTGCCCATGTTTTTTCCTGTAGCATGTTTAATTGGATGTTGATGAAATCGGACGCCGGATTAGGGAAGACCTGATTGCTTGTTTGCAAGGTTTCCATTCCGAGCGGATCGCCCACTAGGATTTCAACTGTAACAGTATCGGAACAGTTACCATTGCTGGCGATGCAGGTGACGATGAACGTTCCTTGTTCGATAAATGTGTGCGTGGGGTTTTGATCGGAAACAACCGGTGTGTCGTACCCGAAATCCCAGCTGTACGAATCAGCTCCGGTGGAAAGCGCCGTGAAATCGACTGTTGCATTGGGCAGCGCCACTACTCCGGAGGAGGCTGTGATGGCCAGTTGAACGGGAACAACTGCTTCAATTTCGAAGGAATCGGTATAGGTACTTCCGTCGTCAAAGCTGAATGTGAGCAGATAATTTCCTGGCAAAAGACCGGTATATTCGAAATTGCTCAGATCGGCCGAAGTGGCGAGAGAAATACCATCGCTGGTGCTCAATTCAACGCTGCTGCCTGAAAGTGCGTCTGCGGAAAACTGGATGTAGCCATCGTTTTGCAGACAGCTTTCGCCCACTACTTCGAGTGAACTGTTGAGAGAAGTGAAATTGTAAAGACTTTGCGCCCGGTCGGCAGCTGCTTGAAGTTCCGCCAGATTGTTGGCAGCCAGCAACACAAAACTGATCGTGATGGAATCGCCCGCCGGAAGATTGAACGCTGCGGTTCCAATCATATTGGCTACATCGCCTGTTGGTGCAGCAGTTCGGATTTGAGAGCCGGAAAGTGTGGCAAATTTTTCGACATTACTAAATCCATCATACAGATTCACGCTTCCCGAATTGCCATCGCTGTTGAAACAGTATCCGTGTGCTGCCGGGCCTTCGAGCTGTTTCACACCGGCGTAAATACCGCCTGACTGAAACGCATAACTGAGTTCACGTGTTGCATCCCAAGCGGCCTGATTGCTGCCCGCATTCTGAATGTCCCAGTCAGTGAAAATACCAGCATGAATAGCATTTGCAGTCATTGTGCCCGTGTTTTTAATGACGTATTTCATCACAATGGCGTGATCGTCGGGTGTTGCTGAAAATGCTTCGGATGTTTGACGAATAACCAAGCGTTCTGTTGCTGCACTGTCGGTATAAAATGCCGATTGGATGCGCTGTGCCGCGGCGTTGTTTTGAATATACTGCGCACCTTGCTCGCGAAAGAAATCGTTGTCGTATCCGGGAATCGAGGAGGCATATACATTGTCTGCTGTTTTTACAGCACTGCTACCAAGGATAAATCCCGAGGTGTAAATGAGGCTTTGGCTGCTGTCGAGTGTTACGCCCATTCCCTCACTTGCATAGTCGGCGTTATAGCCAATACTGCCGCGACTGGTGATGGTGGTGTTGAGGTGGTTGATGTCGATGTTGAGGTAATCGCGGTTGACACGAATTTCGAGGTATTCGAATGCGCTGTAACTGCCGTCGGTGTAATCGATGCGAAAAAGCAGATCGAGGTTGTAAGGGGCATTGTCGGCGATGTGAAAGCTAAACGGATTGGCGTTATTACTTGTGCTGGCAAGTGTTCCAATCAATCCGGGAGTGTTGTTTCCGTTGAGGATGGTGACAAAGGGCGATGCACAGGAAATGACTGCTGCAAGATTAGAAGTAGGGGCGAGGAAGTTCTTGTAAAGACCGGTGATGCTGATGTTTTCTCCTGCTTGAAGCGTGATGTCGTTGCCGGCATCGCGGAAATCGGTCTCGATGAAATGTACTGATGGTGTTTCCGGATCACTCAAGGCGCGAAGCATGTTGAGACGACCAGAACCCATCATCCCGTTCCAGGCGGCATTTCCAGGAAGTGTGTAAATGCTGGCATCGGCGGTTACACGGAGGCGTTCGGCCACTTGTTGTGCTGTGTAAGCGGGGAAATGGCTTTTGACCAAGGCCGCTGCTCCCGCTACCAATGGAGACGAGAACGATGTTCCGCTGCTGATGTCGTAGCCGTTAAATGGCCAGCAGGAACGAACGAGTTCACCCGGGGCAACAATGTCGACAGAAGGACTAAACGTAGAGCCGCTCCATTTAAGATCTGTAGCTCCGGTTGCGCCAACGCTGAAAACGTTTTCATACGACGCGGGATAATATTTTTCGTTCACGCTGCTATTACCGCAGGCCGCCACGATGAGCACACCTTGATTGACGGTTGCATAACGAATAGCTTCTTCGTTGACCGGTCCTGGAAATGTATTTCCCCAACTGGCATTTACGATCTGACAACCGCGTGCGGCGGCATATACAATGCCTTCGTAGCCGTAATTAAAGCCGGAGGCATCGTCAATACGAATGGGAATAAACCGACACTGATTGGCATTCCCAGCTAAGCCCAATCCATTGTTCACCGTGGCGTTGCTCATGCCGGAGGTAAACATGCCGTGGGGCGAAAGCGTTGCTGTGGGATCATTGGTGTTGTTGACGGTATTCCAACCGGCATAGTCGTCGATGTAGCCATTGGCATCATCGTCAATCCCGTTAAGGATTTCCGCGGTGTTATACGCCACGTTGCCCAGATCTTCGTGGTTAAACTGAATGCCGGCATCGGTAATTCCGATCACAATGTTGGGATTGCCGGGTTCAATGTCCCAGGCTTCGAAGGATTTGATGAGTGCGTGATGGTATTGCTGTCCAACAAGTGGATCGTTGGGGACGGACATGGGTTGTGCGGTGAAACGTGGCTGTAAGTATTCGGCGAGGCCGGATTTCTGTAAAAGGGCAGCCGCTGCATAGATGGACATGTTGCTGTTGAAATGCACTTCATACAGCAATGAAAGATCGGCGAGGCGTTCTCCGTTATCGTTGAATTTCTTACGCGGTTGTTTTATGGCTGGGAAGTTTTTCCGAACCGATCCACCTCCGAGTTGCAACAGGAGTTGCTCCATCAGGGGGGAATTGAGTCCGTTTTCGGTAGCAAGTGGACGGTACTGTTCGCGCAGTTTAAAGAGCAACTGATGTGAAACATACTGATGTTCCTGAAGCCCTTGTGGTATGGTGTATTGCTGTGCCTGAACAGCAGGAGCGATTGCTAGGAAAAGTGCAAAACAGAGAAGGTTGATGTGTTTCATTGGAAGCGATTGAAGATACAAAAAACAGCCGTTTGAATGTGTATGGGTGTATAAGATGTTAAACCGAAAAATCAGGATTGGGTTTTAGTGAAATGCCGTTAGAACTTACCTTCAAAGGAGTAATTTTTATAAGCGGAGAGGATTTCAAGGATGAAAATTGAGACGCTTATACTGTGCGTGAAAAAATGCGAATACTCAGGGAATTATTCAAGCAATTTACGGCATTGAAGCATTCATAATAAATCATTTTTTAATTTTAGAATGTCTTGGAATACAGCTAATAACGCCCGATTGGCTTATATTGCAACAATTAATTAGAGTATATGAATCGCGAAAAATCCCCAAGATCACGCAAGAGATTTATTTCAACCAGACGATTCATTAAAGACGTTGTATTGATCGTAGCCGGAATATTTTCGGCCGCATTTGGACTGAAAGGATTTTTGTTGACCAATCATTTTATTGATGGCGGCGCAACGGGGATTTCTCTATTGATTTCAGCAGTAACAGGTTTGCCTTTATTTGTTTTGCTCATTGCGATCAATGCTCCCTTTATTTGGTTGGGCAAGATCATTATGGGGAAGAAATTTGCACTAAAAACAGCGTTGGCGATAACTGGATTGGCAATCTGTGTGGCCAGTGTGCCTTTTCCAAATGTGACTGATGATAATTTATTGGTGGCTGTTTTCGGGGGATTTTTTCTCGGTGCCGGGATTGGTCTGTCTATCCGAGGCGGTGCTGTGATTGACGGGACGGAAGTGTTGGCCATTTTTCTAAGCAAGAAATTGGGCACCACCATTGGCGATATTATTATTCTGATTAATGTATTGATATTTTCCTCCGCGGCGTATTTTCTTTCGATCGAAGTGGCGCTTTATTCGATGATCACCTATTTATCGGCATCTAAAACACTCGATTTTATTATTGAAGGTTTAGAGGAATATATTGGAGTGACGATTGTGGCTATAAAATGTGAGGAAATTCGTTCGATGATTGTCAATGATTTGGGACGAGGTGTGACTGTTTATACAGGAAAAGGAGGCTACGGTAAAACGGGTGAAACAGAAGAGCGTGACATATTATTTACCGTTATTACGCGACTGGAATTAAATAAATTGCACACCGAAATTGAACACATCGAACCCGAGGCATTTGTGGTGATGCACAGTGTGAAAGATACCAAAGGTGGCATGTTGAAGAAACGACCTTTACATTGAGCGAATTGAATTATTTTGTTTTTTACGGCATTGTTAATATCCGGAAGTAATTTTTTAAGATGATTTTTTTAGTGAAGCGTGTGTTGATTTTTGTTGTGATACTGTTGTTGCCGGATGCTTTAAATGCACAGCAGCGCAGGCTTGTGTGGGCAGATGAATTTAATGAAGATGGCATGCCCGACACCAGCATGTGGAAATATGAGGAAGGATTTGTCCGCAATCGGGAGGC
>CALQRR010000088.1 GCA_943333015.1 Chitinophaga pinensis
AACACTTTCGTTCCATGCATTTGCGCAAACAGGCAAGATCACAGGAACCGTTTCTGATGCGAAAACAGGTGAGACGCTTATCGGAGTTGCTGTTTATATAAACGGTACAACGACTGGCGGCAGTTCTGATTTGGACGGACACTATACCATTGCAAACCTGACACCGGGAACGTATGAGGTAGCCGCAAAATACATTTCATTTAAAACCAAATTAATCGCAGGAGTTATAGTGAAGGGTGGAGAAACAGTGGTGTTAAATCTTTCTCTAGAAGAAAATACAACAGATTTGAAAGAAGTGATCATATCTGCTTCGTTCAACAGAGAATCTTCCAATACTCTTTTATTGGAACAAAAAAATGCCGTGATGGTCAGCGATGGAATCTCTGCTGATATCATCCGTAAAACACCCGACAATTCGGCCTCTGATGTCATGAAACGCATTTCAGGAGCAAGTATTCAGGACAACAAATTTGCTGTAATCAGAGGATTGAACGACAGGTATAACTTAGCCTTTATCAATGGCGCCCCTTTGCCGAGCACAGAATCTGATCGCAGAGCATTTTCATTCGACTTGTTCCCATCAAACATGCTCGACAATCTGGTCATTTTCAAAACAGCGAGTCCGGATATGCCCGCAGAATTTGCCGGTGGACTAATACAGATAAATACGAAAGAAATCCCCGACGAATCTTTTTTCAGTGTGACAGCATCGGGTGGTTACAATGCAATAACAACATTTAAAAGCCGACTCTTTTATGAAGGAAGTAAAACCGACTGGCTTGGCTATGATAATGGAACACGCAGCATTCCAGAAGGAATTCCTGGGATAACGGATTTCAAGGAGCTTTCAAATTCAGATACGAACAAGATCAATTTCGGCAAACTGTTTTCCAATAATTGGCAGGTAAAATCGGATAAAGCTCCTGTGAACAATAACTTTCAAATTGCAGCAGGGATTCCGTTTACCGTGTTTGGAGCGCAAGCTGGTGTGGTTGCATCACTTTCGAGAAATGAGACCTATCGGTTTTCGGAAGTAAAACGTAATTATTATGATGTGGTAGACAATAACACACTGCTGACAGCATACAACGACAGCTCGCACAAGCATGAAGTACTTTCTGGGGCGTTGTTCAATTTCTCCATAAAACCGGGTGCGAAATCGAAGATTACGTTTAAAAACTCCTATACACTAAATGGAGAAGATCAAACCGTTCGCCGACGGGGATTAAGCAGTATCAATTTGCCCGGTTCAGAAATTGAGATTAAAAACACTGCACTTTGGTACACAGAGAACCGGCTTTTCACATCTCAACTAAACGGAGAGCATGTGTTTTCAAAATGGAACGCAAAGTTCAAATGGACAGGAGGATATTCGAACATTCAACGTGAGGTACCAGATTTTCGTCGTGTTTCCTATAGTCGTTTGCTCAGTGATTCCACAGGCCCGTTTCGTGCACAGATGGGTAATCAGGTCCAACTTGAACAGGCAGGAAGATTCTTCTCAACACTGAACGAAGACATTCGAAGTTTCGGGGGAGATCTGACGATTCCACTTGAGCCGCTCAATGGAAAAAACATCAGTTCAACATTTAAAATCGGTTACTATTTTCAGGAACGCGCCAGACAGTTTAACGCACGTCAATTTGGATACATTTTCAGAGCAGGAGCAGGTGTGCCGGCAGCAATTCGGGAATATGGACTTGACAGTATTTTCGACCCCAACAACTTTATTTTTAAGAATGGACGCTACTTTATGCTCGAGGAAGCGACCAATCCGAACGACCGATACACGGCAAGTTCTCGTTTGAATGCAGGATACGCCATGTTGGACCAGAAGCTTTTCAATAAACTGCGCCTTGTTTATGGGATGCGGTTTGAAGAATTCCTTCAAAAACTTGGCTCTTTGAATTCCAATGCAGATTCGGTGAATGTGCGCACATTGAAACAGGATTTCCTTCCATCAATTAATGCCACGTATGAGCTGACTGCAAAATCCAATCTGCGCTTTTCAGCATCGCGCACACTCTCACGACCGGAATTTCGGGAGATTGCCCCTTTTGCCTTTTTCGATTTCAACATTGATTATGTCGTTTCAGGAAACCCGGAATTGAAACGAGCATCGATCCAAAACTTTGATCTGCGGTATGAATATTTCCCAGGTGGTGGTGAAGTGATTTCAGTGTCGGCATTTTCAAAACAATTTACCGATGCTATTGAATTCATAAACGATATTGATGTAGGCGCAGGGAGTCGTCGGTTCGGTTACCGTAATGTGCCCAAAGCCAATAACTACGGGGCAGAACTTGAGATAAGAAAAAACTTTGCTTTCCTTGATTCCTCCTTACAAACGAAGTTCTTCTCCAACCTTAGTTTTATTGGAAACTTCTCCTACATCATCTCCAAAATCGACCTAACACAATTCGGTTTAGCGAGCACAGGCATTCGGCCACTGCAGGGACAATCTCCCTATATTATTAATACAGGTCTGCAATTTAATGATGCTGATAAAGGCATGGGAGCAAGCCTGATGATTAACCGTGTTGGTCGTCGAATTGCGTTTGTTGGGAATGCTGCCATTCCAGATATCTACGAAAATCCAAGAACGATTGTAGATCTTCAGATTTCGAAAATGGTTTTCAAAAAACTTAACCTCAAGCTAACAATCGGAGATATTCTTGCGCAAAACTCCATCTTCTATATGGATCTAAACAAGAACAAAAAATTCGACAAAGAAGGCGACAACACCGTTTTCGATTATACGTTTGGAATGAATGTCAGTTTTGGAGCAACACTGAAGTTCTAATCAATGTTAACAAATCACTAAGGAAGCCTGCCTCGAGCAGGCTTTTTACTTACACGTACAGGGCCGTTTGTTAATTTAAGTTTAACAGGTCCTTAATGGATAGAGTTTCTAAGGGTTGGACTTTTGTAACAGACAAACAACTACTCCATCCGATGAAAAAACTTTACGCTTTCCTGATGCTGTTGCTTCCATTCTTTGCAATTGCTCAAACGCCAACGAAAACGATTTCGGGCAATATTACATCGAATTACACTTTTCATAACGACACAATCTACATTCTAGATGGTTTCGTATTTGTGAAAAACAATGCAACACTTTCCATTGAACCGGGAACAATTGTTAAAGCAGTAAAAGCAACACGTTCAACATTGGTTGTTACGATGGGTTCAAAAATCAATGCCGATGGCACGAAGGCACGTCCGATTGTTTTTACATCAAACGAAACAGCTGGCAATCGTTCCTCTGGAGATTGGGGAGGTATTGTAATACTGGGTAAGAATATTATCAATCGCCCCGCAGATTGCACCACGTGTCCGGGAACAGCTGTTGCCGCAACACTTGAAGGAAACCAGAATGCGATTGAAGGAGATATTGATAATGTGAACGGAGATGGATTGTATGGAGGAGCACTTTCCAACGACAATTCCGGAATACTGCGTTATGTACGTATTGAATTTGCGGGAGTGATAATCACAACCGGAAATGAAATCAACGGACTTACACTAGGAGCTGTTGGGAACGGAACGACGATTGAGCACGTTCAGGTGAATCAATCTAACGATGATGCATTTGAATGGTTTGGAGGAAATGTAAATTGTAAGTACCTCGTTTCGACAGGGGCTATTGATGATGATTTTGACACTGATTTTGGATTCAGTGGAAAAATTCAGTTTGCCGTTGCTCAGCGCGACAGTTTCAATTACGACACAGGTTCAAGCCCAACAACCAATGGATTTGAGTCCGACAATGACGGCGCAGGTAGCTATGCAGGTCCACGAACGTCAGCTGTCTTTTCTAATGGAACCATGGTCGGCCCCGCGGCCTCTTCATCTCTCAGCGATCCAGGTTCATTCCAGAACGCTGCGCGTCTTCGCAGAAATACAACCGAATCTTTATTTAACTCCGTATTCATTGGCTTCCCAACTGGTATTTTGATTGATGGGGCAGGTACAACAACGGCATATTTGAACGATACATTATTGCTAAAGAATAACATCGTTGCAGGAGCATTGGGAAGAAACATCACGACCAATCAAGCCCCAGAATACAGCAATGTGATCACCAAATTCATGGCTCAAGGAAACGATACTTCTGATACGTTTGCTGGGTTATTGAATGATCCGTTTAATTACACAAACCCAGACTGGAAACCATCCACTGGCTCAACAGCAATCAACGGTGCCGCATTTACAGGTTCGTTGATTAGTGATGCTTTCTTTTCTGCAGTTACGTTTCGCGGAGCATTTGGTACTGAAGATTGGACAGCATGCTGGACAGAATTTGATCCCAACAATCAACCTTACACTTCACCGATCAACCTGAATCCTTCGGCAGATTTCACCTCTTCCAGTGTTGGTTTGGAAGCGACTTTCGCAAATACTTCTTCATCGAGCGCTACTTCCTACAGCTGGAATTTCGGAGATGCTGGGACATCAACAGAAACATCACCATCACATACCTACAATGCAGAAGGGACATATACCGTTACTCTGATTGCATTTAGTGCCTGTGGAAGCGATACTACTACATCAGACATTACAGTTGTCCCAGTTGGTATTGAAAACATCAATGCATTGGCTGTTCAGGTTCGTCCAAATCCGGCGACTGAAAATGCTCAATTGAGTTTCAGTCTTTCATCAGCATCGGAAACATTAGTAGAAGTACTTGACATTACAGGAAAACGTATCGACCTGGTTTATTCAGGCACACTGAATCAGGGCAATCAGACGTTCTCCCTATCTACTGTTAATTATACATCTGGTATCTACCTAGTTCGTATTAACACTGAAAAGGCAGTACAAACCGTTCGTTTGGTTGTTTCAAAATAAGCATACCAATTGTGAATCAAGGAAAGGCCTCTGCGAAAGCAGGGGCTTTTTCATGTTGGAACGCACACATTACTTGTGGAGAATAATCTCAGGAGTTTGAATCTGATTGCTGCGATTCAGTGAACGATCAACAATGGTGATATCATATCGTATGGTATCGTAGGGCGAAAATGGATTGTTGGTAAACAGTGACATATATATGTCGCCCTCCAGCGCTTTATTTTGCCCGGCTGGGGTAAGATTGGGAATTCGGCTGTGATTGCTCAACGTATCGCCACCAGGGACTAAAGGCGGCAGAACAATTCTCACCCATTCGCCCGCCTGTTTCTCAAAATAGTTAATGAAAAAATTATAGTAAAACGGGGATGTTTTGTTGAAAGGCGGAAAAGTATCTGATGGACTCAATCCAACATCGCCATCACCATCGGTAAAATAAAGGTGTAAAATCCCGATTGAATCTTTGCCCTGTGCGTTGAGTACCTGACTGAATTCCCGGAAAGCAATAACAGGCTCAACAGAAAACTGTTTATCCTTTCTACAGGAAAACATCAATCCGGGGAATAGTATTAGGAAGAGGTGGTGTAATTTTGGCCGGCAAAACATCTTACGAAGATAACGGCATTTTTCCATCGTGTTTCCACTAGAACGAATCGCTTTACGAAGTTCCATTTTCGATATCTCCTCAAAACAGGAGTTCCGGGAGATGTGCCTGCGTGTTTTCCGTTATCAGGCGAAGCACAATCCGGTGTATTCAGCCTGGCTTGATGCATTACAAAAAGATCCGTTCCAAGTTGGATCTCCCGAAGAAATTCCATTTTTACCCATACGCTTCTTCAAAGAACAACGCGTTTTTACAACAGAAATAGAACAGCAAATCACCTTCAGCAGTTCTGGAACAACAGGAATAACTACGTCTTCGCATTTGGTTGCTGAAGCGCTTCTCTACCAGGAAAGTTTTCTGAAGGGGTTTGAAAGGGAATATGGGAATCCGGCTGAATATGTGATTCTCGGATTGCTTCCAGCATATTTGGAGCGCCCGGGGTCCTCTCTCGTATATATGACTCAAGGTCTCATTGATCAATCTCAGCATCCCGAAAGCGGATTTTACCTGAACAATCTGAATGAGTTATCAACGGTGCTTCAGCATTTAAAGGAACGCAATCAGAAAGTATGGCTCATCGGAGTGAGCTTCGCGTTGCTAGATCTTGCAGAACAGGAGCCACCTGTGTGGCCTGGACTTACTGTGGTGGAAACAGGAGGAATGAAGGGAAGAAGAAAAGAAATGATCCGGGAAGAATTGCATCAAACCATTCGTAAAACCTGGCCAGTAGCGCATATACACAGTGAATATGGCATGACAGAATTATTGAGTCAGGCATGGTTGGGTGATACAGGGCGGTTCCATTGTCCACCGTGGATGGATGTTTGTATTCGGGATATGAATGACCCGTTTTGCTTGCTGGGCGTAGAAAAAAGCGGAGGATTGAATGTAATCGATTTGGCAAATCTGGACAGTTGTTCATTTATTTCAACCCAAGACCTTGGAAAGCGGTGGGAAGATGGTACATTTGACGTGTTAGGCCGCTTCGACAACAGTGATTTGCGCGGATGCAACCTGATGATTCAGTAATATCAGATTAAATTTTCGGTTGATACTTTTTAATAAGAACTGCTGAAAGCTCCTGCAGGTGCGATTTTCGCATCTATTTCATGCTCTGAATAAAAGGGTGTGAATTTTACTGTTGATAAAATTTGCGCAGAAGGATTCTATTCCTATCTTTGCAGCCCGTTTGGAAAATCGCATTCTTAAATCCTAAGAAACAAGTGGATACACTGAGTTATAAAACAGTTTCGGCCAACAAGGCTACAGTAACCAAAGAATGGGTGCTGGTAGACGCCGAGAACATGGTCCTTGGGCGTTTGAGCTCACAGGTCGCTATGCTGATCCGTGGCAAGAAAAAAGCCAATTACACACCGCACGTAGACTGTGGTGATAATGTAATTATTATTAATGCAGAGAAGATTGTTCTTTCTGGTAATAAAACCGATGAGAAAATCTATACGCGTTACACCGGATATCCGGGTGGGCAGCGTT
>CALQRR010000089.1 GCA_943333015.1 Chitinophaga pinensis
ACACCACACATTATTAAATCTGTAGAAGGCGGAAGTATTGATACGCTTTACAAGCGTCGTCGGTATACAACGGTTGACCGTGCTTATTTTGATCCGGTGGTGGAAGGAATGCGAAACGTGGTGGTAAACGGGACGGGACGCATTTCGCAACTCGATTCGGTGACGGTGTGCGGAAAAACCGGCACGGCTCAAAATCCGCATGGCAAGGATCACTCGATTTACATTTGCTTTGCGCCGATGGATAATCCCAAATTTGCCATCGCCGTATATGTTGAAAATGCAGGTTTCGGGGCAGCATGGGCAGCACCAATTGCGAGTCTGATGATGGAAAAATACTTGCGCCGGGAAGTGAAGCGTGTGGAAATGGAAAAACGAATTCTGGATGCTAATCTCCTTCCAAGGAAAGAAGATTGGATCTCTAAAAAATAACCAGCATGGCCAACAGGAACAAAGATGCCGTTTTGCAAAACATCGACTGGATGCTGGTATCGCTATACCTGACCTTGGTGGTGATGGGTTGGTTTAACATTTACGCGGCGGTTTACAACGAAGAATACAAGAATATCTTCGATACTTCACAGAGCTACGGAATGCAGATGATCTGGATTGTATCGTCCTTGTTCATTGCCTTTGTAATTCTGGTGATTGATGGGGAATTCTTTCCCAAGTTTGCTTGGGTTTTATATGGTGCATTTGTGCTTCTGCTCATTGTCGTAATCTTTGCCGGGAAAGAAGTGAAAGGCTCTAAATCCTGGATTGAACTGGGATCGTTTCGGATTCAACCAGCCGAATTTGCCAAGTTTGCAACCAATTTGGCATTGGCCAAATACCTGAGTAACATCAATATCAAGTTCGAGAAACTCAGCACCAAGCTCATCGCAGCCGCCATTTTTGCCGTTCCTGCACTCATCATCATAGCCCAAAATGAAACCGGTTCTGCGCTCGTTTACGGATCTTTTATTTTAGTGCTTTATCGCGAAGGCCTCAGTGGGAATATTCTCATCATGGGCGTGGCGATGGTTATTCTGTTCATTGCAGCATTGCTTATGGACGAGTGGATCTTACTAACGATTCTTGCTGTGATTGCTGCCGGTTCGTTCATTTTCGTCCGCTTCAAAATGCGCAATCTGCTCGTGGCAGCTGGTTTATTGGTAGCCGCAACGGCCTTTGTGCATTCAGTTGATTACACCTTTACCAATATTCTAGAACCGCATCAGAAAAAACGAATCAATGTGTTGCTTGGAAAGGAAATCGATCCTAAAGGAGCTGGTTACAATGTAAATCAATCAATGATTGCCATTGGTTCGGGTGGAATAATTGGGAAAGGATATCTCAACGGAACACAGACTAAATACAATTATGTGCCAGAACAAAGTACCGATTTTATTTTCTGTACCGTGGGAGAAGAGTGGGGATTTACTGGTAGCATCATTGTACTAGGTCTATTTACGGTGTTGCTTTTACGACTGATATTTTTGGCGGAGCGACAACGCAGTACCTTTTCGCGTATTTACGGATATGGCCTGGCAAGTATCATATTCATTCACCTTGCCATCAATATTGGAATGACCATCGGACTGGCTCCCGTGGTTGGAATTCCGCTGCCATTTTTCAGTTACGGCGGATCTTCATTGTGGTCGTTCACGGTATTGACGTTCATTTTCGTGCGTCTGGATGCGTATCGTTTTGAAATACTTCGCTAACCGTTTTTAGAAAAGGCGACCTTCTGTTATGTTCCGTTTGATTGGTCTATTCAGCAGTTTATGGATGTTGCTTTCGGTATCGCTGAACGCACAACCGGTTGCACCCGACAGTATTGAAAATGCCTTACGGGGCGCGTTGCGTTTTATCGTTGAACAACAGATTCGCTCAACCATTCCAGAACATCAGTATGCCGGAGAATGGCCTTCGGTCATGACTATGCGAACTGATTTCATGCTCCTAGGGAAACCCGATGATGTGTATGATTCCAATTGCTTTTCAACAGCATCCATTCACAATTCTCTGGCATCAGCTTTTCTGAAACGTCCCGACTTGACAGAAATCCCCCCGATGCTCGAACATGCCATCATCCGCATGAGCGATTTTTATAGTGACAAGGGATTTAACTTTTGGCCCTTGCTGCCGCAGAATAAGCCTATATATGCATTTAAACCTACCGACAGCTCACAGTTAATTCGAAGACCTGTTCGTTTTCCGATGTTCCTGCCCTATATCCGAAAAGCAGCCAACATTGTTAACGACAATGATGATACCTCTCAAGGATATACCGCACTGCTACTTTATACTAAAGTTCAGAAAGCGCTCGGAAGAGAAGTCAATTTCACGCTGAAACTCTCCCCCGTATTTAATACTTGGCGCGATTCTGCAAGAGATTCACAACATTACTACAACCTCATTCATTTTGATAAGCGGGAGAGTGGCGCCTTTCTCACTTGGCGCGCATACGAAGCTCCTTTTCCGACTTGGAATGTTCCGCGGTTGCTCGTCAACAATGCGCTGTTTTTAACACCCATGAGTACACTTTACCCCTACCCCAACACACCTTATATGCCTTATGGCGCCAATGATCTTGATGCGGTAGTGAATGCCAATGTGTTATCGGCCCTCGCCGAAAACAATGAACAAACAGCAGCTGGAATACCTGAAGCTTCTCAATTTATTCATCGGAAAGTCAAACGAAATGACTGGAGCCGCGCAGGGGTATATTATCCCAACCGGTATCACGTCCATTATGCCACTTTACGCGCCTGGTCAAAAGGCATCAAAGAGCTGGATGCGTCAGCGGAAATGATAAAAAAGCATCTTATCGAAACGCAGTTTCCGGATGGGTCGTTTCACTCTCGGAAAATCGTGAACAAGGAAGACATTCTTCAATCGACAGCTTATGCGCTCAATGCCCTTTTACGTTTGGGCAATCCTTATAAGAATGGTCTGTCTGTACACGTTGAAAAAGCGCTTCGGTATACATTTACACGCGCCTCGTTTAATCGAGATCAAACCTGTTGGGATGGAGGCGTTTTTTTTTCCGGCGGAACGGTGATTCGCAATACGTTATACTGGAAATCTGATGTTTACACGACTGCATTGATGGTCGAATCATTGGTCATGTACCAACAGTATATCAAGGAATCGATAACTTTTTAGAAAGGTGGAAGTACTGGTACTTTTCCCCCTGAATTTGATTAGTTTTACGTATCGTGCAAAAGCTTACCCAACCTGGTCTACTTCTATTGCTGCTGTTGCTTTTTAGCATTCCGTATGTCAACGGTCAATCCGTTGAAGAGCTGTATGTAGGCAGTGATATTGACAGTAGCTACTACGATATTTATCAGGTTGCCGAGAATGACATTTGGCTTGGAGGAGAATATGGGGTATTGAAACGGTTACAACCGGATGGTAAACTTCAAACAATCAGCATCCCCAACAACGGTTCCAATATCTTAAAATTCCTGCGCATTGGTCAGTATGTGTACATATCTGCTGATCATGGAACGATCTACAAGTACAACCTGAACACCGCAACATGCACCCGAACTGAATTCCCCGCTTTTCGTCATCGGTGTTTTTACGATTTAGCCTATGACAACAACGGAAAGCTGGTTGTTTGTGGAGGAAGCAGTGGCATTGGCCGGGGTAAAAAACGCATCCCCAATGGCTTTATCGCCACCATCGATACGTCCTTACTGAATCAGCCACAAGTGATCTGGAAAAACTCCCGCAAGTTTGTCTGGGCATTGAGTCAGGAAGGCGAACAAGGCTTTGCAGCAGCTGTTTTCAATGGCGTCAGCACGACCATATACCATCACAATCCACTCGACATCAACCAAACGTTGAGCAAAGGACAAAAAGTGCAGGGCTTGGTGCATGCACTCCGAACTATAAACGGTCAACTGGCCTATAGTGGTTGCCGGTCAATCCGTTATCACCGAAGTGGCATCTGGGGCTTTGAAGGAAATCCTGAATCGCATACGATCGTTGCTGGTGCTGGTATAATTTGCAACATCATCCAAATGAATGGTGTGATATACGGATTCAGTCAACAAGGCATCCTCTATACCCTTTCCACAGAATCAGCACAAGCGATTCTGCAGGCCAGCAATGCTTCCGCTTTTTACGAAGCACTTCCGATTAACGAAAACACCCTCTTGCTTGTAGGACATGGCAAGAGCTTGATAAAAGTGAATCTCAACTGATTTTCCTTTTTATCCCGTTCCCAACTTTCTCAACCTTGATCCTGATGACTTTCCCGATTTATCGCCATCGGTGAATAGCGGTTAGCTGTTTCTTATCGTGCTACTTCAACATAGCGCAGTACAATAACCGTATGCCTGAAATAATTACTCCATGGATATCAGAAGACTACTTCGGTGATCTTTCTGCCAATGATTAGGGAAATGAGCATCGGAATTAGGACGCATTTGACCTCCCCCAATTATTAGTTAAATCTGAAGTGTCACAATCACTCTGTAGGAATTCTTGCAGCAGGTTGAAGTTCATTCCAGACTTGGATCAACAAGGAGCCTTGCAGGTAATAAAAAAACGCGCCGACCGTTTCCGGAAGGCGCGTTTAAAAGATTCTTAGGGCTATGTTTAGAAAAAGCGGTAACGCTTGTCTTCTACGTTACCTTTCTTCAAAATCGCAGTGTAAACACCGTTATCTACACGACCAGCCATTGACTGAGCCACTTGATTTTTAGTGTCCTTCCATTCTGTGGGTGCAACACCTGGAGTTACAGAAGAAACCACAAAAACAAATACACCTCCGCTGCCTACAACTGGTTTGCTGAGTTTGTTGAGTGGACTAGCAAACGCACGACCGATGACTTTAGGCTCATAGCCATAGTTCGGGATTGCGTATGACGAAAATGTGATCGTAGATCCGGAATCGGCAGGCAAGCTCATTTTAGCGCTCAACTGATCAATAGAGGCAACACCAGCCATTGCATCTGTAAATTGCTTGGAGAACATTTCCCCTTTCTTCTCACGGATAGCCAGTGGTTTTACGTTTTCTTTAACCTGATCGAATGTTGGAATGCCTTTGTCTTTAATTCCAGTCAAAGCTGCAACAACATATTTACCATCAAAGTCAAATACTTTGGATACTTCTTTCAGTTCACGCTCTGGATTATACGCCCATTGCACCATCTCACGGGAGTTGGTCAGGTCATTCACCTGGCGGTCGTTTGGCAAAAGTTTATCGTAAGACACAATGAACAACCCTTTTTCTTCAGACTGCTTCTTGAATGTATCGTAATCCTGAGCACTTACAGCAAAGTCATTTGCCTTCGCATAGTACTCATCCACCGTGCGTGTGCTTGGTTCGATTTTCTTACCCAGATAAACAACTTGTGCCTTATTTGTTGAACGCGTTTTGTCGGTGATGTTGATCAAATGCGCACCGAATTGTGTGGTAACAGTTACCAAATCACCCACGTTACCATTGAAACAAGCATCGTTAAATTCAGGAACCATCATTCCTTCGGTGAACCAACCCAAATCTCCACCAGTTGCTTTTGAACCTGGATCTTCAGAAAAGCCCATGGCCAAAGTTGCAAAATCAGCACCGGCTTTAATGGCGGCCTTCATCGAATCTGCTTTGGCAACAGCTGCTGCTGGTGACATACCGCTTTGGGTTGAGATTAGAATGTGACGCGCTTTTACAGAATCAGATGCTGCTTTAAAACCACGGAGTTTAACCAATCTCAATTCACCATTATCGGTAAAAGGACCGTATACAGAACCCGGAGTACCATTGAATACAGACGAATCGATTTGAGGACTTAATTTTCCGCGTTTCACCGTTTCAACTTTAAAACCTTCTGTTGAATTAGCATTCACAAAAGTAGTATCGTTGGTAGATGCTTGAAATTCGGCTTTCAATTGCTCAATACTCTTGAACAACTCTGTACGGTCTTCAGGGGAAGGATTTACTTGAAAAACAACATACTCCAATTTGCGTGTTTCGTCCTTCTGTTCGAATTCGAAACTGTGCGCATCGTAGTATTTCTTCATTTCCTCATCGGTCACAGTGATTGTAGAATCAGGAACTGCGTCAAATTTCTTTGCGATAACCCGAATTGAAGCAGCTGTGTTCTTGCTAGCGAAATCATACTTCGCCTGAGCCGTTGTTACATATACTGCTTTGCGAAGCAAGTTATTGTATTTAGCCTTCAGACGCTGCTTAGAAAGTGACTTCTCAAATTCAGCCCATGAATCACGGTATTTTCCTTCCGGATCATTTTCCTCGCTGAGCTGCGTTTTCAAAAACTTCAGCACTTTGTTGCGATCAAATTGTTTGGTGATGCTGTCCTGAAACAAAGGAATTTGAGTGACTTGCGGGTTGATGTTCTCCCCCTGGATCATATCAAAAAGTTCATCATCGGAAACAGCGATACCGGCATTGCTGATCTGCTCATCGAACAGATATTCATCCAGATATTCATTCCAGATCTGATTCACCAGCTGTTGGCGGGTGTTGTCATCGATACCGGAAATGCCTTGGTTGGCTTTCAGATTTTCTTCTGCAATAGAAAGACGGCGCTGAAATTCTTCACCTTGGATGGTGTGGCCATTGATTTCGCCGATTTCGGTGTCGCGGCTGCTGAATAAGGAATTCCCGGAGGAAAACAGATCCTGCATTACGAATGAGAAAAGAGCTAGACCGATAACTACTACTACGATAGTGCCGGCTTTGGAGCGGATACTTTCAAGAACTGCCATTTTTGGAAGCTAAAACTTTGGTTTTTTAGGGGTGCGAATATACGACTAAATCAAAAAAAACCTAATAAGGTTGATTTTGTACTTCCAGCTTTGAAAATGGGCTGGGATTTACTTTTTCTGTTCGGATGTTCCGGCTCCCATCTTTTCGAGTCGCTTGCGCTGATAACGTCGAAGACCAAATAAAACAAGTGCACAGAAGGAAACAAACAAAGGGAA
>CALQRR010000090.1 GCA_943333015.1 Chitinophaga pinensis
GATAATGCAGCCGAAAAATGCAAATTGTCGCGCAGCAATCCATACCACCTCGGAATCCGTTGAGGGATAAATGCGACGTGATGTTTTATGTCGTATGGATCAGGATTTTCAAGCTGCGTATAAACGATCTCTCCGCCGTCGAGTGCAAGCTGACCGGCTAAACACCGCAATAAGGTTGTTTTTCCATTTCCGTTTTCACCCACAACACCTAATACATCGCTGGTCTTTACCTGCAACGACATAGGATGCAGACTGAAATTGCTGCCAGCATATTGTTTGCTGATTTTTTTGGCATCCACCAGCAGCTGAGCCGTTGGATGGGCGTTGCCGTGTTGTTTACCCAGTTCCGTGATCAGTGCGTGTGCTTTTTTTTCAAAATCTTCGGGCACCTGATCACTGGCGAAATTCTTCTGAAACGCATGAAACTCCCGACTCCAACTGATCGAATTAACAAGCAGTTCTTCATTCCCGGTATCAAGACACAGGTCGAGCATGCGCCTTACCGCCAACGAATAATCCTGATGATTGATGTAGGATTTGATTTCCTCTATCCTGTGCTGCATATAGGTGATTGTATGTGCTAAAGATGCATATTTTTACGCATGCGCTTTTCCGGTTTCCCAACCATTTTTCGACAATTCCAACGTGGCTGGGGATTGTTTATTTTGAAAGCTGTGTTTTCAGCGAATATGCCACATTGGAGGTATGTTGGGCGCACTAGCACTTATTTGAAAATTTCAAATTCTGCGCACTAAATCCACACGAATCATATCTGCATTTCATGTCCACGAACTCACCTCTACTCATTTTCTTTAGTAAAAAGAAATTGCTCCGGCTGCTTTTCTATTGTCTGTGTTTTATTGCCATCGGAAGTTGGATGTTGATTGCGCAACCTGAAACCAGTAACCGTGTTTTCAATCAACCAATTATCAAATATGCAGCAGCGGTTTTAAGTGTGTTGATGGGTGGCGTTGGTTTGATCTTTTTTTCGATGAAACTGTTCAGTTCACTTCCAGCAATTCAGTTGGACTCATTAGGAATAACGGATAATGCCAGTGCCGTTTCTGCTGGATTTATTTCCTGGAACGACATCACGGAAATTGCTCCAACAACGGTATCAGGACAGAAATTTATCCGCATTCAAGTGGTCAATCCTCAGGAATACATCTCCCGACAAACCCATGTTTTCAAGAAAAAAGTCATGCGTGCGAATCTTTCGAAATATGGAACGCCACTTTTTTTCTCTCCCAACAATTTGAATAGTACCTTTGAGGACTTACTTCGTGAGCTTCAGCTTCGGTTAGATTCTTTCAGATCATCTGTTTCATAAACATTCACACATCGCTTCACATGACATTCCTTCTCCGTTTTTTAGTCATTTCAGGTCTCATTTTTCTTTCAAATTCCGGAAGTGCTCAAGCGCGCTTAATGGAAGTGAAAACTGGACATGTTGTTTCATTTGCAATACCCGAATACATGAGCCGCACGGTTGGAATCAACAGTGCCGCATTCCTTCAGTTTAAATCTGCGGTGAAGGATCTATACACGTTCGTGATTGAAGACAGTAAAGAAGAACTCGCCCTGGTGGAGATGAAGTTTTCAACCTGTATGGAGTTTTACGATTTCACTATCAACGATTTCCTGGTAGGCGAAAAAAATAGAAAAGTGAGCACACCAAAAGCATTCTCCGAAGGTGGTGTGAATTTCGTTCAATCTGAGCTAACGTATTACGACAAAGAAGCGAAGGCGGACATTTATTACAACATCACCGTCGCTGAAACGGGTAATCATTTTTATCAGATTCTTTCCTTTACATCTCTCGAAAACAGCGCTGCTGTAAAAGAAGATTGTTCCAAACTGGCGCTCAGCTTGCGGGAAGTTCCGTGTAACTAAATGGATCGCTTGACTAAATCATATCGACTCATGCGCATTTGCTTTTTTGCATGCTTGATTTTCTTTTTTGCTTGCTCAAATTCACATGAGAAAACAGGATTTTCTGCTGATGGGCATTCCTGTTATATAGCTCAAATAAGCCGTGACTCTGTCTTACTCGAACTTGACCTTAAAGGAGACAGCGCTTTCGGGAAACTCGAATTCCGCATGTTTGAAAAGGACCAAAGTATCGGAACTTTTTCAGGTAAGCTTTCAGGTGACACCTTACTGATTTTGTATACTTTCCAATCAGAAGGCATGCAATCGCAATCCGAAATGGCTTTTTTGCGTAAGGGAGATGACCTCATACAAGGCTACAGCCCAATGGAACAGATTGGCACTCTTAGTAAGTTCAAAAATCCCAAACAGATTGATTTTAACAGTTCAATTCTATTGAAAACATCCAATTGCCAATCATCTCAATGACCAAATCTTTATCGAACGATCCCTTGCATGGTGTTACGCTTGAGCAAATTGTTCGGGCTTTACATGCCCATTATGGATGGGAAAAACTGTCGGATAAAATCCGGATCAATTGTTTTTTTGAAAATCCCAGTGTGAATTCCAGTCTGAAATTCCTGCGTAAAACACCATGGGCCCGCACCAAAGTGGAAGAGGAATATGTGCGTATGATGCAGGATGCACAGTAATTAGGTCGCGATTCGGATGGCCTCATTTCGGCGCTTTCACCAGTACCTTCTTAATCGCTTCCGACTTTTCACCCGCCCGTGAGATTGTCTCATTTTAAGTGAACATGCCTGCAATTTTCGCGCATGAAAAATCCCCAACTTCATCCTGCGTGCAGGTGTGAAATCGGGGATATGGTTGAGTGTTGGGTTTTGTTTAGCGTATGATCAACTTCCCACCGGCAGTCGATTTTTTGCTGCTGACTTTATAGAAATACATGCCAGCGGCAAAGCCGGATGCGTCAAACGTGCTCATCTTGCCCGATTCCACACCGAATTCAGCAACCTGCTCTCCTAAAACATTCAAGATCTGAACACGCGCATTGCTGTTGTCTGGAGTGTTCACTAAAAACTGCGTGCTTCCACTGAATGGATTCGGATAGACATTGACCAGTGTTTCTGACGTCATTTGCTCCACTCCTAAAATCCGTTCAATGGTATGAACAGTTGTATTGGTGCGAATTGGCGTGTTGAAATCGAAGTAGATATCGGCGAAATTATTCAGGACCGTTCCATCCAGTTGATTTTGAACAGGGCTGATGCTGAAATTCACAAATCCGATACTGCCAATAGGATCTGAAGTACTGTCTGGTAACATGATGCCGTTAAACGTCCAGCGGATCACGCGGGTATCCTGATTCACCTGAACCGTATACGCATCCGATGCGGCATTCATGGCAAAGGATTCAAGAACAAAATCGCTGCTGAGGGTATCAATCAAAACAACATTGACAGCTGGAGCACTTCCTGTATTTTGAAAACGGATGGTATACGACAAACGCGTGTTGGGCAAGATACTACCAGCTTCGCCTACTCCTGAAGGCGTTCCTTGTTTATCGTTTGGATCCCACGAACCAACCACATTTTGGTGCAAGGTGTCGATATTGTTCGATGGATAACTATCATTCAGTGGTGTCACAATGACCGTATTGAAGACTGGCGTTCCCAATACCAATGAAACAGATGCGGTTGTATTTTGGTAGATATAGCTGCACTGTCCTGCACCAAGATTACTGAAGTTCCACGTTGCTGAATTGGTCGCTGCACTGAATGTGGAAGGAGCCGGATTGAAAACAGCAGGACTACTGATAGCCAATTGCGGATCCCAATAGTACGAGAATGTTCCCGACATCGCCACTGCGCCGTTGTTGCAATAGCTTAGATGCGTCATCACCGGGAAGCCAGGTGTTACCGTAGAGATAGGTGAAATAGATGCTGACAAATCCTGTAAGTTCGGATCAGCCCACAAACCAAAATTGTTATTGCCGTAAGTCTGCCCTATAGATGAAGCGTTCACTGTGTAGGTAAACGGTGATGCCGGAACACTGATTGCAAAACCATTTCCAGGTGTGACGCTCACCACATAGGTTCCCGCTGGGATATTGACGGTGTAAACCCCATTGGCATTGGTGTACACCCAGTAATTGCCTATGTGAACAGATTGGTACTGTGCAACACCTTCGCCCAAATCCTGAACGCCGTTGTTATTATTGTCATAGAACACCAATCCGGAAATGACCACAGCCTGATTCTGATAACCAAAATCGAAACCGGTAATGGTCGTTCCTCCGGTTGTTGTGAAAGCATAACCACCTCCGTTAGCCGGTAAAGTTGGAACATACAAATTACTTTGTGCTTGCCAGTTGTAGGCATTCAACGCATACGAACCCGGGAATACATTGAACGAATAATATCCACTTGTATCGCTGTATATCCAGAGGCAGGAAGTGGTATCTGTGCCGGTGGTATTGGTTTGACAGAGTTGCACATACACATTCGAAAATGCTGTTTCATTGCTCTCGAACAGACCATTTCCATTGGCATCATCCCATAGATAACCCGAAATGATATCCGTGTTTTCGGACCCAAGATCCACATTGACGCAGCTACTGTCTGGGCAAATGCCATCCGAATACACACAGAGCTGATGCATGCCGCCTGTTATGTATGATAACGTTGTAGTTGGACCTGTTACCTGTTGCCAGTTTTGTCCATCTACAATGGAGTAATACAGAAGCGTATCATAATTCGCAATGGTTACCGTGACTTCATTTCCATTGATTGCTGTTTGGAAATCAACGTTATACGTACACGGCACATCCACCCATGAACACACCTGTTCGGTGCAACCTAGTGCATTGACCCCGGTAACACATACCTGATGCATGCCTTCTGGCATAGTATACGTAAAACTGGCACTCGTAGCCGGAATCAGAACACCGTCAATGCTCCAGCTGTAAGCTGTCCAAGATTGCACACTGTTGGCAGAAAGCATCCAGCTGCCACTTCCTTGATTGACAGCACCGATGGATAAATCTACACAAGAAATTTGAGCAGACCAGCCAGCTTTGGTTACGGTGAAATCGGAGGTAAAATGAAAGGTCAAAGAACCATCTTCACTGGTTGAGGTGAAACTCTGTGCGGAAGAAATGCCATTAAAATTAGCCAACAATGGACTATTAGTGTTGGGGCCGTTGTGGATTTGTAAATAGTCGAAATTTGCTTCAACATCCACATTACTTAGGGCAATTCGCAGTTTAGCACCGGGAGTAGCAGGGAAGATTGTTAGGGTATAATCTTCATTGTTCTGATACATACCGCTATTCCCACCAGAATCGAAGAAAGTAGCATTGCACAACGTCATCGTTCCCGTTTGCATCAATACTGTTTGACCACCGGTTTGTCCGCATGCTATTGTAACGACACCTGTTATTGTTTGTACACAACCACATGCATCGCTTACTTGAAGTATTATGTCATAAGTACCGGCTTGTGTATAGGTAAATGTGGGGGAAGGTAAACTGGATGTTTGCCCCATTGATTGCCACAGATAGGTATAGTTGCTGCAACCTCCCGTTACCACTGCCATTGCTGTTGCCGAAAGGCCATTGTTGGAGATGTTCATTGAGGCATTCATTGAACCGCAGGGGGTAACGTTTACGGATTGGCAAAATGTTCCCATACAACCGTTCGCATCGGTGACCGTTAGGCAAACTTGATACAAACCGGGAATGGTTATAAATGCTGTTGTATACGAAGCGGTGTCGGAATTGATGATTTGACCGTTCCCTAAATTCCAAGAATACGTATAAGGCCATTGCCCTCCACCAACATTTCCGTAGAACTGGTAAATGCCCGGCCCGCTCGAATAGGACTCAAACGTGACAGGCAAAGAAGCACATGCGGTTGTTACAACCGGCTGACAAATCATGTCAACACATCCATTCGCATCTTCCACTGTGATACACAGCAGGTAAGTGGTATTGGCCTGTGGATATGCATGATTAGCTGTGTATGCGGAAGTCATCAAGCCATCTTGTGTGGTTCCATCTCCGTAATCAATGTGGATGTTCAGCGGCATGGCCATGTTGGAAGAAACCAGCGCTACCATATTGAGTTGTTGCTGATTGACATTCTGTTGAAGCGTTACAAAGTTCGTCGGGCAGGGTGCATTGTTGACTTGAAAGGTTGTACATACCGAATCGACACATCCAGAAGCATCTGTAACATTTAAGCAGGCACTTTGGGATCCATTGGCGAATTGAACTACTGGATTTGCCTGATTCGAAGACTGCCCATTAGAGAACCACCACTGGTAAGTGATTGGTAAAACCGCATTTTGCACCTGTACATTACCTATCGCAACCATACCCGAGTCGGCAGGTGATGCGGTAAATGTTGGATTCAGATCACAGGCATTATTCACCTGAACGGTCAAAACTCCATAGGCACACCAGCTGGTTTGCAGAGAATCATAAATGGTTAGACTGATGACATAAACACCTGGCTGATTGTAGGTATGGCTAACAAATTGGCCTGACTGGGTAAAGCTGTCACCAAAATCCCATGCATAAAGGGAGTTGCCCACAGGAGCCGAAAGCGTTGTGCCAACAGTAACTGTATTGCCGGATTGTTGAAGCAGGTCGATAAAAGCCTGATTGGGGCACTGTGCAAGCACAGGTGCTGAAAAAACGATCAACGCCAGTAGTAGCGAAAAAATGTAGCGTTTGAGTTGCATAGATTTCGAATTTAAAAGCTGATTGAAAGGTACTTCTTCTTTTGATTTCCAGATAAAAAATACACAGTATTCTGAATATTATCTTACGCGGTGAGTGGCTAATTTAATCTCTAAATCCTACTGATAATAAGAAAAATAGTCTCGAAAAGAGGATGCGTTCGGCAGGTTGGATCGCTCACAAGATGGAGTGCAGTTCTTAATCTACTTTCCTAAATAAACTGTTGAGTTGAAAATGGATCAGGAA
>CALQRR010000091.1 GCA_943333015.1 Chitinophaga pinensis
AGCAATTCTAGTCGGTCGTTTCTGCGTCCTGTTAAAATTAACGAACGCCCCGAACGGGCCAGCATTTCGGCAGTAGCTTGACCAATACCGGAAGTAGCTCCAGAAATGAGGATGATTTCATTTTCCATTGTTGAAGATTTCATTTTTAAGAGCAATCAGACGCGGGATGTCTGAAAATAAAAGAAAGGCAATAAACAGAAAGGGCAAGGCCGGCATTCGAAACCGAACGAGTGTCCCCAAAATAGGTGTACTCAGCCCCATCATTGCAAACAAAACAAAAATGAAACTCACACAAAACCAACCGGCCGCGCGTTTCACTGGATCTGTCTGAGGTTGATACAGACCGATGGCAAGAACAAAGCAGATAAGAATGAAAGCGTTTTCAATGGCTGAGAACCATTGCAAAAGGTTGTGGGCGTCAATAATACTTGGTCTGAAAGCGGCATTGAATAAAGCTTCCGGAAGATTTCTCACAAAGCTGAACAGATCCGGTTCTAAAGGATTCGTCGCCAAGGCACTTCCTGAATCAGTATAATACGCTAACCGTAAAATTGCCTGTTGCTTGAAGGCAATAACTTCCAGCAGATTGATGGATGGAATTAAATACTGAATATTAAAACCGATCATTCCAATCACGAATAAACTGATCAGAAAAATGAAACGAACGCGTCTGAAAGAGGAAATTCGACTGACTACCAAAGCAAGCGAGCCAGGAATAAGTGCGAAGAGGATGTAGATTTTAAGTAAATAAAATCCCAGTATGGCAAACACGATCATCAGTGGATATTTCCATCGGAAAGCGACTAAGGACCAGCGAAAGAGAGCAGAAATAAAAATCCCCATCAACAGCATCACTACCCCTTCTTTTAAAACACCAGAGCTCCAGCAGAGCACTGAAGGAATTAAAAAAACAGAAAAAGCGAGTAGATACGGGCGATCGTTTAAAAATCGATAGAACGTTTTATACATCATGGTGAGCCCAAGAAGTGAAAACAAACACCAAATCAGTATGTGAACTCCGTATATGCCAAACGAAAACACACGCACAAGCGCATTGAGACGAATGAGCGTTCGGGTATCGTTATAAACACCGTATTCGACATCATAGGGGCGATACCAGTTGTTCATTTTGAAATAATAGTGATCAAAATAGGGAGCATTCTGATCCAGACCTGTAACCATCCGCAGAAAATCAGCGGGAGCATCATACAATGCTTCATACATGAACCGGGAGTCATCAAACAGCTTGTACATATCGGCTGTTGAACGATCGGTATAATATTCCTTGTAAATCCAAGCCAGCGCCATTCCAGCAAGGAACTTGATTGTCAGCAATAAAGGAGCAGCAAAAGGCGGTAATCCGGGGAGCGCAAATGCTTTCCGTTTCCACACAATTAGCAGTGCGATGAGTAAATACAAAAGAGTGACAAGAGCTTCCACAGGCCGCAAAGGTATTAATTCAATATCTGTAGATTTCGAAGATTAATTTGAATTGCCGTATGATTGCGGTACATTCATCCAAACAACTTCAGAAATGAATTTTCAGGCAGGCACTATTCATTGGAATGCAACGCGCTTTGGTCAAGGATCACAGTGGTTGATTGCATTACATGGATATGGTCAAAACGCCTCTTTATTCAGACATTTCGCTGAACATTACGGTGACAGATACAGCATACTCGCCATCGATTTGGCCCATCACGGATCCAATACAGACATTCCATCTACACTTCTTTTTGATGATGCCTATGCCCGAATTTGGCTGGAAGCCATTTTAGAAAAAACAGGCATGCAACGTATCGGAATGCTGGGATTCTCCATTGGTGGAAGGATTTCCATGAGCCTTGCAAGCTGGTTTCCTGATCAGATTTCGGAGTTGATATTGCTTGCTCCAGATGGTCTTCCCGTTTCGCTCACCTATCGTTTTTTAACCAGAACCTGGTTGGGCAATGTGATTTTCCGAAGATTCATCCTATACCCAGGTGTCGCTTTGGGGATTATTAAAGCGGGAGTTGCATGTGGATGGATGCCCGGGAAAGTTGCTGATTACTTCAAAAACGAAATCAGTACGTTGGTGAAGCGGCAGCAACTATTTGACACGTGGATGACATACAGAAATGCACTTCCTAAAAAACAGCGTTTAAGACTGGCGCTGAAAAACAAAAAAATACCTGTCACTTGCGTATTGGGGAAAAATGACAAAGTAATCCCATTCAAAAAAACCCGAAAAACCGCGTTGGAACGATTGTCGGGCATGCAGCTTGTAGAGCTCGAAATAGGACACAATTTACTGAGCGATAAAGCGATGAAGCTATTGTCGGCAAACTGGAGGCAATAAAAAAAGCGGCATAAAGCCGCTTTCCGGAATATCTCTATCGGGTCCGATTAACGCTTGTGCATCTTTTCGCTAGACACAGTTAATCGTTTACGACCGCGGGCACGACGTGCAGCCAATACACGACGACCATTAGCTGTCGACATGCGTTCACGGAACCCGTGTTTGTTTCTTCTCTTCCGGACCGAGGGCTGATACGTTCTTACCATGGTTCTAAAATTTGGGAACGCAAAAGTAGGGCGTTTTTTGAATTCTCCAAACGATTTCTAGAAATAATTTAAACAGTCGGTATCGTTTCCAGTAATTCAAACAATTTACGGACATCATCGGGGGTATTAAAAGAGTGCAAACAGATCCTCAATCGTTCCATTCCTTCAGGAACAGTAGGCGATAATATAGCACGAACATCCATTCCGTTCGATTGCAAAAATGCCGCTGCGTGCAAAGCCTTCGAATTTCCGGGAATCAAGACTCCTTGAATAGGCCCATCTGCTGGAAGAAAACGAATATTCGGATGTGCATCAACATACGAACGAAACACTTGAATTGTCTCTAAAAGTTGTAATTGAGGTTCGTTTGATGAAAGCAACCGGGAATAAGCCGAGCGGATGGTGTGCAATTCAAACGGAGGCAGTGCAGTGGAATAAATAAACGAACGCGCGAAATTGACAAGATAATCATGTAAATAACTGGAACCAACAACCACTGCACCATGGGATCCCAATGCTTTTCCGAAGGTGTAAATACGTGCAATACAGTAAGGTAAGATAGCTTCATCTACAGAAAGTCCCGCTCCCTGTGGTCCGAAAATTCCAGTGGCATGAGCTTCATCAACGACTAGCAGTGCCCCAGTTTCCTTACAAAGTGCTGCAAGTTCTGCCAATGGCGCACGATCGCCATCCATCGAGTACAGACTTTCCACCACAATGTAAACCTGACCAGATGCCTTCTCCATCAATCGGCGCACATCATTGACGTCGTTGTGCTTAAAAGCAACAGAACGGGCGTGAGAAAGCCGCATTCCATCGTGCACAGAGGCATGAATCAGCCGGTCGTATAAAATAGTATCGTCTCGTTGAGGAACTGCGGAGAAAAAGCCAAGATTGGCATCGTAACCGGAATTGAACAGCAAAGCCGATTCAGCGTGATGGAAATTTGCCAGCCAAACTTCCAACTCCTGCGCTAAACGAGAATTCCCACGTATTAATCGTGATCCTGTTGCTCCATTGAGAGGTGAACTACTTTTCGAAAACGTATCGATTGCTTCGTGATGAATACGCATATCTCTAGCAAAACCGAGATAATCATTCGAACAGAAATCAATCAAGGCTTCATCTTGCTTCAACGTCCGTAAAAGACCAGAAGCAGCACGTTGCCGGAGGCGGATTTTTAGCTTTTCGGGAAAGGACGCGTCTGTCATTGCTTATGCTCTTGGTGATACTGGTCAATGAGATCGATCACACGCAAAAATTCAGGCGTATTAACATGATCAAATCCCAATTCTTCGGCTTTTCTAAAATCCAGTGCAGCCTTTTCATACGATTTTGCTAGAAATAGTGCTGCTCCTCTGTAATAGTAAACCTTGGGAACTGATCCATCTGCAGCAATTGCTTTGGAAAAACTTGTTGCCGCAAGTGAATATTCAGATGAGAAAAGATCAATCAACCCGATGTTAAAGTAATACTCAAAACGTGGTGCATCTCCCCTAGCCTGGGTGATCTGCAGAATTTTCTCCAGATCATTTTTTGCAAAACGAAGTTGCTGTTCGGGATTACCCTGTTCCCCATAATTGCGAATTCTGGCATACGCTCGGTTATTGTATGCAGGCAAAAATGCAGAATCAAGTAGCAAGACGCGATCGTAATCAAATACCGCCAACCCGAAGTTCTGCCGGTATAAATAGCAGTTTCCCCGTTCAAAAAAACCAGGAATAAAAAACGCATCCTCATGAACCGACCGGGTGAATGCTTGAATGGCATTGGTCAGATCGCCTGTTTGTCGGAAAGCAACACCGGTCAAAAAATAGGACGCATAACTATTCTCAGATCCCGTTTTATTTTTCTTCAACAGTTTCAGCGCACCTTCAGAATCACCAAAGCGCAGGAACTCCATGGCTTGTTTTAAAACTGGATCGGAGGTTTGAATGACATTCAGCGGATCGGAATACACCGGTGCCACCTGAGCTTGAACAATACAATTCAGCAACGAAAGAAGCGTAACGAGAACTCGTAAGTGACCTTTCATCCCTGATTGCATTTAATGTTTAGCTGGCGGGAACCTCTGCTTCTGCCATTTTCTTGTTTTTAAATGGCACTCGTGGTGTAAGTCCAAAGATTTTGAACATTTCCATGTCTGTATCAAATTCCGGATTGGGAGTTGTGAGCAGTTTATCGCCAGCAAAAATGGAATTCGCTCCAGCTAGAAAACACAATGCTTGTCCTTCCAATGACATCTGCTGACGACCTGCAGAAAGGCGAACAACAGTTGTAGGCATTAGAATGCGCGTAGTTGCAATCATCCGAACCATGTCCCAAATTGGAACAGGTGGCTGATCTTCCATCGGCGTTCCTTCGACTGCTACAAGTGCATTGATAGGAACAGATTCCGGATGAACAGGCAAATTGACCAACGTATGCAACATACCACAACGGTCCTCTTCCGTTTCCCCCATACCGATAATCCCACCAGAACATACGGTGATATTCGCCTTACGGACATTTTTGATGGTGTTCAATCGATCATCAAAATTACGGGTAGAGATAATGTTGCCATAATTCTCTTCGGAAGTATCGATGTTATGATTGTAGGCATACAAACCAGCATCAGCAAGACGCTGCGCCTGATGCTCATTGATCATTCCCAAGGTACAACACACTTCAAGATCCATTGCATTTACTGCCTGAACCATCTCGATTACTTTATCAAAGTCTCGGTTGTCACGAACTTCTCGCCATGCCGCGCCCATACATACGCGGGAAGCTCCACCTTCTTTGGCACGATTCGCATAGTCGGTGACCTGTTCAACACTCATCAGCTTATGTGCATCCACGCCCGTAGAATAACGAGCTGCCTGCGGACAATATCCGCAATCCTCAGAACATCCTCCGGTTTTGATTGAGATGAGCGAACTCACCTGTATTTCAGATCCTGTATTGTATTGACGATGAACCGTAGCTGCCTCAAAAACAAGTTCAAGAAGTGGCTTGCGGTAGATTTCAAGGATTGCTTCCTTGCTTATGTGTGTTGGATTCTCGCTCATGAAATATACTTGGAGTGGTAACAAATATAGAGGAATGAGATAAACTCAGACGGTGCAAATGTATCCAATCGGGGCTTTGTTAATTGCGTTATTTTTGTCGCCGATGGAAATTCATATCATAACAGTATTACCCGAACTGCTCGAAAGTCCTTTTGCTCACTCTATTCTTAAACGTGCCCAGCAAAAAGGATTGGTTCAAGTTCATATCCACAATGTGCGGGATTATTCACTCGACAAGCATAAAAGTGTTGATGACTATGCCTTTGGCGGCGGCGCAGGAATGGTCATGATGATGGATCCGATTGTACGATGTATTGAACATCTGCAATCAACTGGAAAATTTGACGAAATCATCTATATGACACCCGATGGAGAACGTTTCGATCAACAGATTGCCAACCAAATGTCCTCTTTAAACCGAATAGCCATCCTCTGTGGCCATTACAAAGGAGTGGATGAACGCGTGCGGGAACACTTCATTACCCGAGAGATTTCCATTGGTGATTACGTCCTTTCGGGCGGTGAACTTGCAGCGGCCGTTGTATCTGATGCCATCATCCGACTTATTCCGGGTGTTTTGAACGATGAAACATCGGCACTCACCGACTCCTTTCAGGATAATTTACTTGCGCCACCCGTTTACACCCGACCGGCAGAATACCGTGGCTGGAAGGTTCCGGACATTCTTTTAAGCGGAAATACACCGGCAGTTGACCAATGGCGATTCGAGCAATCCCTTGAACGAACGCGACTTCGGAGGCCAGATTTGCTTGATGAATAATTTTTTTGCTTTTGATTGGCGGGGATAAAGAAACTTTCCTTAATATTGCACTCCTTTTTAGAAACCCGTAGGTTTATCACAATGGACTTCCTTTCACAAATTGCCAGCCAGCTTACTGAAAAACGTGAGCTTCCTTCTTTCAAAGCAGGAGATACTATCACCGTTCACTACAAAATCAAGGAAGGTGAAAAAGAACGTATTCAGCAATACCAAGGTGTGGTAATTCAGCGTAAAGGTGAAGGCGTAACACGCACATTCACTGTACGTAAAATTTCTAACAGCCTCGGAGTTGAGCGTATTTTCCCTGACAACTCTCCATTCATCGATAAAATTGAAGTGAACAAACGTGGTGTCGTTCGTCGCGCCCGTATCTTCTACATCCGTGAATTGAAAGGTAAAAAAGCACGTATCAAAGAAAAGATGGTTTAAGCTATC
>CALQRR010000092.1 GCA_943333015.1 Chitinophaga pinensis
TCAGTGTATTTAAATTCAAGAAATAACAACCCCACAATGCTTCAGAAACGGAACGATAATCCCACAGAAAAGGCACGTATTCATCCGCGAAGCAAACATCGAGAGCGCTATAATTTCAAGGAGCTTATTCAATGTTGCCCCGAATTGGCGGCTCATGTCAGGTTAAATGCTTACGACGATGAATCCATCGATTTTTCGGATGCGGCTGCTGTGAAGATGCTCAATACCGCATTATTGAAATTCTTTTATGGGATTGATTTCTGGGACATTCCAGCCGGTTATTTATGTCCGCCCATTCCTGGAAGAGCTGATTATATCCATCATATTGCCGATTTATTGGGAAGTTGCAACAACGGTATCATTCCTACAGGCAATCAGATTCAATGTCTCGATATTGGTGTGGGGGCGAATTGTATTTATCCCATCATTGGTGTGCGTGAATACGGATGGTCGTTTACAGGTTCGGATAGTGATGCTGTTGCCATTCAATCGGCCTCCGAAATTGTGGAAAAGAATGAATCCTTGAAAGGCCATGTGAAACTGAGGTTGCAACCTGATTCAAAACAGGTTCTCAAGGGAATTATCCAAACAGATGAACACTTCGATTTGATTCTGTGCAATCCGCCTTTTCATGCATCGTTAGAAGAAGCTCAAGCCGGCACGTTGCGCAAATTGAGCAACCTGAATCAGAAACGTATTACACGTCCCACATTGAACTTTGGTGGACAACATTCCGAATTATGGTGCGATGGGGGAGAGGTGCGATTCGTAAAAACGATGATCCAAGAAAGCATTCAATTTGCTTCGTCCTGCTTTTGGTTTTCGTCCTTGGTTTCTAAACAAGCCCATCTCGAACACATCTACAATGCGTTTGATGCAGCGAATGCCGTTGAAGTAAAAACAATTCCATTCGGCCAAGGGAATAAATCGGGGCGTAGTGTGGCCTGGACATTTTTGACAAAAGAAGAACAGGCAAATTGGCGGGGAAAATGGAACAAGGGAGCATAATGCATTTCAAACACGATTGGCTGATCGAATGAATCAAGGATTACGCATTCTGACAATTCATCAGGTTTGATCTATCGACGTATTTTGGAGCGTTCAACAGTTGGGGTACACAAATAAAAAGGCCGCGAATTCAAACCCCGTGGTAAGCAGAAATGATGATCGAAAAGATTAGAAGCTTTCTCTGGGAATATGTTCGGACTGTAATTTATCTGGTCTTATTGTTTATCCTCATTCGGATTCTTGAATATAGTTTCATATATATAGCGGGTGATGTTTCGTTAACCCGGAACTTGTTTTTCGAAAGTAGTATCAATTATGATACCTTGTTTGTATTGCTGTTTTCGGCATGCCTGTTAATACCATTATTTCTTTTAAATCTAATTAATTTCAAGTTTTTTAGTTATGCCAACAGGAGCATCGCGATGCTTTTGATCCTGACCAATCTTGCGTTGGTTCAGTTTTTTCTAATTACAGGAAGTTTGTTGACTTCCCAAGTGTTCGAGTTCAGTTTTACGGATCTTTCCGCTGTTGTTTTTAGTGAGTTTTCGTTCAGCCGATTTCCACTTTGGGTAGCATTTATTTTAGCAACACTGCTTTCATTTTATGTTTTATTTAAATGGATTAAACAGCCACGAGTTCAATTTCAAAAAGCTGCTTTTTTGATATATGGAATAGCCCTCCTTATTGCTATTCAGAATATTCCTTTTACCTATAAAGAATTAAAACACTTCGATTCTAATTATCAATATCAGTTAGGGAATTCAAAACTTATTTATTTAATCAAAAGCTATATTTTAAGCAAAGAAATCGAATCTCAGGATGTGTTTGCGAGTCCAGCGCATTTGGGTAAAATGGTTCAACTATATCAGCGTTCACAGTCGGGTTTTACGTTTGAAGGAAATGAATTTCCGCTGATACACCAAGAGGTCTATCAAAATGTTCTGGGGGCGAATTTCATTTCGGCTTCTATCATGCCCAATGTGGTCATTATTATTGCAGAAAGTTTGTCTTCCGTTATTTCCGGAAGTGAAGCGCCCTATGGAAGTTTAACGCCGTTTACCGATAGCCTGAGCAATCAGGGATTGTCTTGGCAGTACTTTCTTTCCAATGCCGAACGATCATTTGGGGCATTACCCAATATCTTGGCCTCTGCTCCTCCGGGAGTGGAAGCGCGTGGTTTCATCAATACAACCGTTAAATATGCGGATTTAAAGAGATATCCCAAACATCTTTCATTGGTTCAACTCTTAAAAGACAATGGATATACAACCAATTATTATTACGGTGGATGGGGAGAATTTGATCATGTTAGCTATTATTTAAAAGAAAATAAAATTGATCACTTTGTTAGCGAACGTCAATTCAATACCTCACGTTATCACAAGAAAAAAGAATCTTCACCCAATCAAGTTTGGGGATATGCCGACAAAGACCTGTTTTCTCAATCCATGGACTTTTTCGCGCAACATTGTCAGCAGGGGCCTTTTCTTTCCATTTATCAAACTATTAGCAATCACAGCCCATATAACCTTTCTGACGATTCATATTACGAAGAATCATACCTGAATAAACGGCTCGCAGCTTTATCGCTCTCTCCTAATATTCAAAAAATAATTGATAAAAATATCATTGCCTCTGTACTCTATTCCGATGATGCTTTGCGTGATTATTTTTCTTCAATAGCGAAGAATCCTGCATTTAACAATACCATTTTCATTATCACCGGTGATCATTCTTTGGGGTTGAATACAGACACCTCAGTGTTTAAGAATTATTGGGTTCCTCTTATCATTTACTCCCCATTATTGAAACACGCCCAACGTTATAAAGGAGTCAGTTCACACATCGATATTTTGCCTTCATTACTTGCTTTACTTCAACAAAACTTCAATTGCCAATTTCCTCAGCGCAAACACTGGATAGGAGCTGGATTAGATACTTCCACTTCCTTTCATTCATCTAATATTATTCCGTTGAATTTATTTTCCCTCGATAAACCTGCTTTCATTATCGCCAATCATGTGCTTTATTCGGACAATGTCTATCGGTTTAAAAACGATTTTACCATTGAGCTAGAGACCGATGCCGAACAAGTGAAATCGTTTGCTGAAAAAGTAGAGGCATTCCGGTATTTAAATAATTACGTTTGTCGAAAAAATAAAATCTGGTAAGCATATCCTTGCTATCAAATATACTCCTTAGATTTATTGAATTTGATCGAATTACTTAGCGTTTCGTTTTACCATGACCGAAAAAGAAAAAATGCTTGCCGGTGAAAATTACCAGCCTTCCGATCCGGAACTTACCGCCGAACGGCTGCATGCCCGCACACTCACACAAGCCTTTAATAACAGTGCTCCGGACGATATTCGTGGTCGGGACATCACACTCCGGAAATTACTCAAGGCCAAAGGCAGTGTGCTCATTGAGCCCCCTTTTTTCTGCGACTACGGATATAACATTCAAGTAGGAAAGAATTTTTTTGCCAATTTTAATTGTGTGTTTCTGGATGTCAATTCGATTTCTATTGGAAACAATGTTTTATTGGGTCCGGCGGTACAGATTTATACCGCTACACACCCCATCGATCCAAAGGAACGACTCACCTTTGTGGAATCCTCCAAACCCGTTACCATTGGTCACAATGTATGGATTGGTGGAGGCAGTATTCTGTGTCCGGGCGTGACCATTGGCGACAATACAACCATTGGCGCCGGGAGCGTTGTTACCAAAGATATTCCGGCAAACAGTGTTGCTGTAGGAAATCCCTGTAAGGTCATTCGGAGTGTTGAAGGTTAGGGGTTTTATTTATGAGTAACACACAAACACGCGGGAATAGCGGATTTCTTATAGTGTGTAAATGCTTGGATATGTGAAATGACGCTTGCACATGAGGTTGCAGGAACTAATCAACATATGTTTCTCTCAATGTTGATTTCACTTTTGATATTTCCTTGTTATTTAAGCTTCCAAGTGATTTAACAATCCGTTGACGATCAACGGTGCGAATTTGATCAAGTACAATCCAACCCTTCTTTTTATCGTGATTTATTTCTACACGCGTCGGATATTTTCTTGAACTGCTTGTCATCGGCGCAATCACAATTGTTTCAAGAAATTTGTTCATCTCATTCGGTGAAATCACTACACATGGACGTGTCTTTTTCATTTCGCTTCCAATGGTTGGATCGAGATTGACCAAAACAATTTCGTATTGCCTTATATCCATTCGTTCAAATCTTCGTCTGTAAATAAATCATCTATTAATAGCTTGTCATCTCCGTTGTCATGCATTTTTTTAAATTCCTTTTCCCAACCATCTCTCGGAACTGATTTTGGCTTCAGAATAATATATCCTTTCTCAAGTATCATCTCAATGGAATCGGTGATGTTGTATTTATCTAAAATCGTTTTCGATAAACGAATTCCTTTTGAATTGCCAATGGGGATTACTGAAACGTCCATAACGATATGCTTGTATGTACAAAGTAAGTACATTAATTTTTAACGGTCAACGAATTTTCTTCATATATAGGAATGTCCGCTCACAGATACGCAAGAAAATAACGGACCTCCTTGGGGAAGCGTTGTTGCATGGTGACACGGAAATGAAACCACCGATCTGTTTGTGATCCTCTTTTTACCACGATTTAAACAGGAATTTCTTTCACGTGAAAGGGCCTCTTTTTTTAACGCTGCAGGTGCTGAAGGAGGACGGTTTTTACAAATAACGAAATACTGGTTGTGCGCAGCAGTTGCGCAAGTGGGCGCCGCAAATAGCGTTGAACCTGCGGAGCGGGGCAACCTATGGCGAAGCACGCGGTGCTGCCCGGTGGGTTATTAAGAAGGAAGAGGCCTTTTGTTTGACGCTTGTTTGTGATAAACGCTGGCAGCATGCGCCCAAATCCGGTCGCGTAAAATGTTCATCCGTTTTACGCATCGCTATTCACGCGGGTTAGCGCCTGCTAAACATCGTCGGATGTTTTTAGTACGATTTCCCTGTCATCAAATATCCCTGAACATAGTCTTTCACGCCATCTTCGAGCGAATAAAACGGCTCCGAATAGCCAATGCTGCGCAGTTTAGCCATGTTGGCTTCGGTAAAATACTGGTAGGTGTCGCGGATGTCCACGGGCGTGTCGATAAACCGGATGTCAGGTTTTTTGCCCAGTGCTTCAAAGGTGGCCGAAGCCAGATCGTAAAACGTGCGCGCTTCGCCGGTGCCGAGGTTGTACAAACCGGAATCTTTGCGGTGCTGCATCAAAAAGTAACAGACTTTAACGAGGTCTTTCACATACACAAAATCCCGCTTCTGCCCGCCATCGCTATAATCTGGACGATGTGAACGGAACAAATTCACACTTCCCTTGTCACTAATCTGGTTAAACGAGTGAAAAATCACCGAAGCCATCCGTTTCTTATGGGTCTCATTGGGACCATACACATTGAAAAATTTGAGCCCGGCCCAAAAATACGGCTGACGTTCTTGCTTCAAGGCCCATATATCAAAATCGTTTTTCGAAACCCCATACGGATTCAACGGATGCAGTTTCTCCACCACCGCATGATCGTCGTTGTAGCCGTGTTCTCCCAAACCATACGTCGCTGCCGAAGACGCATATACTAGCGGCAAACCATAGGCAACACAGGTATTCCAAACCGCCTGCGAATAATGCAGATTCAGTTCATCAAAAATAGCCGTGTCAAACTCTGTTGTGTCCGTGCGCGCGCCCAAATGAAATACAAATTCCACCTGCCGGTGATGCTCCTCGAGCCAGGCTATAAATACGTTCCGGTCCACTTTTGCAGTGAATTTCTTGCCTTCGAGGTTGCCAGCTTTTTCCTTTTTGCTGAAGTCATCTACCAGCACCAAGTCGTAAAAACGTTTCTCGTTGAGGTACGAAACCAAACACGATGCAATGAATCCGGCAGCTCCAGTAATGACAATCATAACAGCAATTTTGCCGCAAAGATAGGAATTGTCGGCTGCTGTTTGTGTTGGGCATGCCGCGGTCCAAAACTCCGCAACGCTCCGTTTCGTCCGCGTCGCGTCATCCGCTTTACTCCTCGCTTTTTTGCCTGCGCGTATCCGCTTCGGCAAACACTCCGGGGTATCGCTTCTACCGCTCATGCAGCGGGTTGCTCTGGTGAACTAACTGCTGGTTGTGGCCTGAAGGTTCGCTATTAAAAAATCAGATAAACCACCACTATGTCCATTTGAGTTTACTGTTTGCGATAGTTTGGGGTTGAATGATGAAACTGGAATGAATAAGCTAGCGGCATTCACCTTTAACATTTTTCCCAATCCAGGAAGTGATGTATTGAATTTTACAACAGATTTAAGCTTCCTCATTAAAGTAATTATTCGTGATAACCAAGGCAAAACTGTGTATGAAAATAAATTCAACACGAATACATTCACGCTAAAAGAACAGTTACGTGAATTAAATCAAGGGATTTATTTTGTTGAGCTTCAAAGTGAAAAAAGCAGACATCGATTATCGAGGAAATGGATGAAATTGGAGTAATAAAAGAGCTTAAAAAGAGGTGACTTCTTTAGCAGAGGCTTTGCTACATGCGATCATTTTTAATACTAAGAATCACCCGTATTGTTTAATGCAATTGTTTAATCTGAAGCATTGCTTACCCCAATTCCTTAAAGCGCAAAACTAGCGAACGCTAGCTGAACTAGCTGTTGAAGTAAACAACCACTCATTTATTCAAATTTGCTACCTTTGGTTTCATGCAACTTGATAAATCAAGCA